>DATEOV010000655.1:0-2205 GCA_035273645.1 Flavobacterium sp.
TATGTCATTGTCGCATATAAGTCCATCTATTTTTGATATACACGGCTTTAATCCAGACACAGTAGCATTCAACGATATACTTAGTGCAATTCATCCTGACGATGTGAAATTTGTGGTAAATGCAGAAAAAGCAATGGAGAATTTCTTTTATAAAGATTTAGGAATAAATAAGTTGCTAAAGTACAAGATGAGTTATAGTTTTAGAATGCGTATGAAAAATGGGACTTATTCATTGATAAATCATCAAGCACTGATGCTTACAATGGATAGCAACGGCAAACCGGGAAAGTCATTAAACATTCATACAAATATCAATCACTTAAGCAATCTGAATACTTACAAAGTATCATTAATTGGGCTAAATGATGAACCTTCCTATTTGAATTTAAGTTTGGATGAAGAAAATAATGACTTGAAAGAATTTTCTAAGAGAGAAATTGATATTATCAAACTTTTAGCAAATGGCTTAAACAATACTCAAATTGCAGAGAAGCTTTTTATAAGCCCCTTAACTGTAAAAAAACACCGCAACAATATATTGGCCAAATCTGATTCTAAAAATACAACACAGCTAATTAAAAACTGCATTCTTAGGGGATTGATTTAAATTATCTTATTTAAAATACTCCTTTTGGGGTATTTTTTTTGCCTTGTTCTTACTTTATTTTTGTAAAAATCAAAAGAGTGCCATAATATTAAAAAAAGACTATCCTTTTTCTGTTTTTAAAGTGCTTATTTCTTTTATTTTGATTCAATTACAAAATATCAAAATAGTTATACTATAAATTTATTTTCATTTCAATTCAGAAAAATTATTTCAACAAATGAATATTCAAAAATTTAAAAGAAAGTAATATGTTAAAAATATCATTACTCACCCAAATTGTTTTATTCTTACTCTCCGTTATAGGATACACGGCCTATTTATACTATAGCAAAAGAAAAATGCTAAAAAAGAAGCGGAATGAAAACAAAGTTAAGACCTTCCGTCTTTCAGGAGATCTAAGCATGATTTTGGAAAAAAAATCGAAAGAAAAGCTAGAGCATAGATCTATCCAAAAAATGAAGATAATTAATCATAGTAATGGAGAAATGCTCTACTCAATTCCATTAGCATCAGACCTTCAAATTCTTGAAACCGATAGCTGCTTATTAATAAAAGGGACTGTAGAAAGTATCGCTAGTATTTGTGATATATTGGCAATCATGGAACAGCTTCCTCAAGGATGCTGTGTAAAACTAGGTGATTGGAAATTATTTGTAATGGAAGTCATTTCCCAAAGTAGTCGTGAGGATAAATTAATAGTTATGCCAAGAAGCAATTGGTTGTTTATGAGTAATAAACTGAGAGGCAGTATTTATGGTGAAGATACACATCCTTATATTTATGACAATGAGCCTTTTACTTTTAAAAAAGTATTAGACTATGGTATAGGGGTTGAAGCCACAGATTGGTTAGAATATAATACTTCTACACTTTAATAAATAAAATAATTATTTCTTTCCAAGAAGCTTTTGCAACATAAATAATAGTATTTCAAAAAATCTTTTTTGGAAATACTCAAATTAACAATACAGTTCCTTTAACTATATTTTCTGAAATTACATTCTGGGAGTGGTTCTTTTGTTACAGTTTTTCAGTAATAGCCTTTGAAATATTCTGTAGCTCATTTAACGACGTCATACTTGTCAGTTTATTTACTTTTAAACGTACTATTTTATTGCCTTTCCTTGAGATAATTATAAGAAAGTTTTTGTTGTCTGTATGCAAAAATGCCTGATCTCCTATTTTATTTAGTTTTTTTAGTCCTGGCATATTTTCGTTTTGCTTTAAAATATCAGAGTATACTACTTGTGATGAATTTGTATTTTTATATTCTTCAAGTAAATAGTATAAATTACCAGTTTTATTTGTTTTAGTGTCTATGATATTAGCTGTATATGTACATCTGTATTTTTTAATTCCATTTTTATTTTCAGAGGAACTTTCTGTTAGTTTTGCTGTTTGTCCTAAAACCTTTTCTGCGTCTGTTTGAGATAGACAGGAATATGATTTTACTCTTTCTTTTTCTTGATTTATCAAGCTAATATTTTGTCGAATAAAGGTTTTATTGGCATGTTGATCAAAAGCAAACAATGCAACTGATACTGTTAAAAGAAAATAAGTTATTGCTTTCATTTCGTTTAATTATTTTATTTTTTAAA
>DATEOV010000656.1:0-6156 GCA_035273645.1 Flavobacterium sp.
AAAAGCAGATCGTTTTACCAAAATCCCCAAGAATAAACAGAAAGAGAAAAATCCAACTAATTTTATAAAAAAAGCTAAAACATATTCTAGATCAGAAAATACAATTCCAATTTCGGTATAAGAAGAAAAACTATAGCCAAGTATTAAAGTCATTACAAAAACAAAAACAGTTGAGCATAATGAAAATAAAACGATGGTTACAAATTTAGAAAGTATAAATTCTTTCTTGCTCAATCCGTCAATTAGGTTCTGTTTTAAAGTACCATAACTGTATTCATTTGCCATCATCGAAACAATTACAATAGCTAAAAAGAGTTTTAAAACGGCGGCAGCATAAGTGTTGAAATGCCAGATATAAGGGAAATTAAAGATGCCCATTTCGGCAACCTGAAAATTAATGTTGCCAATGTTAAACCTAATGGAGGCAATCAAAGCAATAAAAGATAGTAATATAAAGTAGGTCAAAGTCTGTACACGACTGGCTTTGTTTAGCCATATTTTTTGTAATTCTATAGAGAGTAATCGTTTCATTTGAAGATAACTTAGATTGTTAGATTTTTAGACTGTTGCTATTTTAGTTACTATTGATTCTTGGTTAATTCTAAAAACTGTTCTTCCAAGCTGTTTTTGCGTTTTACCAGATGGCTTAAACAAATGTTATTGGAAAATAGAAATTGATTCAAATCTTTTGATTCAAATTTTGTTTTTAAATAGACCAAAACCTTTCCTTCTGAAATAGTGGTTTTTTCTATTGCTGGATGGGCTTTCAATACTTCAATTAAATTATCAGTATCATCCGCCTGCAATTCGAAGAATCCTTCATTGGCAGAGATGCCATCAACAGGGCCTGTATAAAGGATTTCTCCTTTTCTTAAAACCATAACATGTGTGCATACTTTTTCGACTTCGTCTAATAAATGTGAAGCCAATAGTATGGTAGTCCCTTTTGAGGCAATTTGTTTGATAATATCTCTTATTTGATGAATTCCTTGAGGGTCTAATCCATTTGTAGGTTCATCCAATATCAAAATCTCAGGGTCGTTTAATAGGGCAGAAGCAATCGCTAAACGTTGTTTCATTCCTAAAGAGAAAGTGCTGAATTTGCTGTCTTTTCGATCGTTGAGTCCTACCAATTCTAATTTCTCCTGAATTTTGGAGTAATTGATGTTTTTTATTTTACAAACCAATTTAAGATTTTCCTGAGCAGTCATGTAAGGGTAAAAATTGGGCCTTTCAATAATCGCTCCCACTTTTTTCAAAGCTTCATGTGTTTGAAGATTTCCGTCAAACCAACTGTATTCGCCAGAAGTTTTGTTCACTACGTTGAGAACGATACCCAAAGTAGTCGATTTTCCACTTCCATTAGGGCCTAGAATACCATAAACATTGCCTTTTTTTATTTCTAATGAAACATTTTTTAAAGCTTGAAGACTGCCATAACGCTTGTTGAGGTTATGTATTGAAAGAATTGTTTCCAAATTAGTAAGTGTTTTTTGTATAGGACGAGTTAGCTTTGCTTTTGTTACTCTGAGGGCTCGATTATTTTGTTAAGCCTATATTTTATAGGATAGCTAGAAACTGTTTAGTTGCTTAAAATCAAATGTTTTTATTGATTTAAAAAGGGAAACACCTTGAATAAACAACCGTATTGATGTAAATTTGTAGCAAATCTACCTGATATGAGTGAGGCGCCTTTAATGTTTTTTAAAAAACCATGTTATCCTATAAATCATTCATTAATGAATTATTTGGAGCGGTTTGATCTTGTGTCCAAAGAGCCTGTTGTTTATGATGATCTTTTGCGATTTTCGGGTGCGATAAGTGTTTTTGATAAAAATGATCAGGACACCTTATGGATCAGGGTATATTATAATGAGTTTGAACGAAAAGAGATAGACTTAAATCTTAAAAAAGTATATTCATTATTGTATTCTGATGGTAACACCGATATTTTGAAGTACTTGAATGTTGATGCAATTGACTATTGTACTTTTGGAAACTCAAAGCCATTTAGAATAAAAGTTAGAAACATTTTGAATGACAACTATACTTATTTTTATATCAAGAAAGCGGATGCTTCCAGAGTTTATGGTTTGGAATTAGAGCATCTTCTCTCTCCTTATAAAATTAATTTTTTAGTATTTAAAGATACTTTGATAGAAGAGCATATCACAGGTATTCCGGGAGATGTTTTTATGCAAACTTTATTGAATAAATGTTCAGAAACCGAAAAGGCACAAATTGCCAAAGAATTTGTGAAGTTCAATGAACGTTGTATGATTCGTTTGTTGGGAGATATGAGATCGTATAATTATGTAGTTATCCCGATTCATGATTTTGATCAAGTAGTCTATAAAATTAGACCAATTGATTTTGACCAACAATGTTATGAAGGGAATTTTAAAGTGTATCGACCTCAGTTTTTCAAGGAAAATTATCCTATGATCCAAAACATAAAGAATAAACTTCAGGATCGATCAATAGAACAATATAAAAATGAAGAGCGATCTGCATTGGCCAAAAGAATAAATTCGGCCGAAAACAGAATTAAGATTCTGATGAAAATTATGGGTAATGACAATATTTCCACTGATGAAAATTTGGGTCAGCTGAAATTGGAATTGTATCGTTATACGAACGATATGAATTTTAAAAATGCAAAATCAATGGGTAATGTATTGAGTGCCGCTTTTGAATTTGTTACAAGAAACTTCAATAGCTCAAATTTATTCAGACCAGGATTTTAATATAAGCATTTAGGAAAAATTACATTGATGAAAGATGCTTTCTAGTGTAATGATTCAATAAAGTTTCATTTATATTTTTTAACTCAGGAGTTAGGAAAGTTTTTCTATCCTGTAAATCATTTGTTAATTCTACTTGGCAAACAGTACATTTGTATTCTTTGAAATGACCAGTTACGTTTCTGACAGTCACTATTTTGTGACCAAAAATTGAACAGGCAGTCTTTTTATCTACAAATTTTGACATGAAATCTAAGAAGCTCATAGCGTGGTGGTTATAAATTTTGACAAACGTATAATAAAAGCATTTATTATTCAAATAAAACCGATGAAATGCATATTTTTTATTTTAAAGAAGTTTAAATCTTACAATATTGTTATTTTTGTAAAGGCTAACGGATTTATTGTTAAAAAAATCCCCAACTACCTAGGCAGTTGGGGATTGTGATTTTATGGAAATAATTCTTTAAGAATACTTATTAAGACTTCTCTTCTTTATTGAAATAAACCAAATAGTAATACATTTGTTTTTCTTCGTCCCATCCTTTTTCCACAAATTTCTCGGCACTTTCAGGATTGATAAAATCCATTTTGATTTGGATATGGGTATCAAGGTTGATTACGTTCTTGATTGATTTTCTGGCATCACTAACGGCTGCATTGGCAATTGGGAAAGATGTTACGTCTTCAATGCTGTATTTTTCTCCTTTGTCAACTTTGTAGTTTTTAAATTCAGGAATTAAATCTGGGTTGTCCAGTACTTCATTCAAGAAATTTGTTTCTTCAAATTGATCATTTTTTGCAAAATAATTTACAGAACGGTTCATAAACATTACCTCTTCTTTTTTGTCTTCGGCAGGGAAAACAACGTCTTTAGCAAAGTTTTGACAGAACTTTAAATATTTTTTGGTGATGAAATTTTCATCCTCAAATGCATCTACCGAAAGGAAATACTCTAACCAATATCTGGCATCATAGCGATTACTGTCAACAGATAGGATTTTGTATCCTTCTTCTTTTTTGTAATTAAAGATTAAACAACCTTTGTCCAGTTTGTTTAAGCTTACTCCATGCTGCAATATCATTTCCAATTGCGTTCCTTTTTCTTCAAACTGTAAAAAGTCCGATTGGATTTCACTTTTGAAAATTCCGATGGCATCCACCACATTATTGTCAATACTTAAATTGGTCAAATAAGTCACGTATACCTCACCGTTTTTGATATGCGGATGGTTGGACTGCTCAAAAAGGTGTTGGGTTATCTTTTTGGAAACATCATGCAATGAATTTGGATTGTTGAAAATTTCAGTAGCATATTTAAACATATCATTGTAGTCCAAATCTACTTCGTGGGCAAACTGAAAGTAGTTTTCCTCTTTTTCCTTAAACGGCTTAAAGAAAAACTCTTTCATCAAAGGCACGATTTCATCGTTCAATTTAAATGGTTCTTCCGATAAAAAAAGAGGCTCGTTACGGCTCATGTTTCCCACACGGTGTATGGCTAGCGTTTCAATGTGCGTGTTGTACAGGTTGATCATTTAGTTTTATTTTTTAGATGATAGATGAAAGAGCCAAGAAAAAAGACAGAAATTAAAGTCTTTACTCTTGGCTCTTGATTCTTATTGTCGTTTTGTTTTAGTTCCAATTTTCCTCAAAGCCGTAGTCTTCAAAACTATCGTCTCCTTCAAACATATCTAGGTCATCTTCGTCTAAATCGTCTTCAAATTCACCGTAGATATCGTTATGCATATCATCGGCTTCAAAGTTTTTTTCTAAAGCTTCGTCAGGCATTTCTCCGTGGGAAAAGATAGTTTCTGGATATGTATTACCTACAACTTGTTCTTCAATAGCAGCCAATTCTACAAGGAATGTCCACATATTGATGAAATCGTAAACATAAATAATCTTGGTATTTTCCTGGTCTAATATGTCGGATAGTTGGTAATCACTCATTATTTTTTGTTCGCCTGGAACATCTCCCGTATCAAACATAGAAATCTCATCTTCTTGATTCCAAGTTTCGTCACAAGTATAAAAAGAGGCTACTTCCATTCCGTCAAAACCAAATGAATTGAAAATAGCGTTGTGTAAATCTTCTAAAGTGTCTTCTGCAAGTATTGCTATGTCTCTAAAAATGTCTTCCTCGGCATCTAGAATAACTCTGAATTTATAAACCATAATCTTTGTTTTTATTGAAAGAGCAAATGTAAAGTTTAATTTTAGATTTCAGATTTATGAATTGGGTTTTGTTGAAAAGATTTTGTTGAAAGTTGATTTGATTAATCTCAAGACTTTATTTCACAAAGGAACACGGAGAAGACACAAAGCTTCGCAAAGTTTTTTATGTCAATCTAAAGAATTCTTTATTTTCTTTGTGAATCTTTGCGTCTCCTTTGAGCAGCTTCGTGATATTTTTTGGGGTGATGGCAAAAAGGCTAAATATTTTCCTTTAGCCCCGATAGAAGTGGAAATCCTTGTGGCCCGAGGTTCGGGCTGCAAGATTGAAACGGATAGCGGGACCAATGTCTGCTAAAAGTGCCAAATCTTTCTGCTCCAAAATCAACAACTGAATTCAGTCAAATAAATCAAGTTTACTTCTTTCTTGTCAATCGTTTTCTGATTTTATGATAGTGTTTGTGGTAAGTACTATGGCTTGGATAAGTACGACTGGATGTCATATTATTAAAAATCAAAGCTGTGAGCAGTAAAATAAGCACACCGATTAGAACCGGTGAAAACACATACATATATCCCAAGGCTTTTATTTTGTCAGAACCAATGATGGCTATTAATGCGGTTGCCCCTCCTGGTGGGTGCAAAGTTTTGGTGATTTGCATGAAAATTATAGAAAAGGAAACGGCTATGGGAGCTGCTATCCAAATAATATCGGGAACGAATTTATGAACTGTAACACCTATTAAGGCGGAAATTACGTGTCCTCCAACCAAATTTCTGGGTTGCGAAAAAGGACTTTGGATAATCCCATAAACCAATACGCTCGAAGCCCCAAAAGAGCCGATTAAGTAAACGGCATCATTTCCTTTAAAATGTATAGATTGTATATAAGCAAGAATTCCGATACCGACAAATGATCCTAAAAACGACCAAAATAGCTCTTTATAATCAACTAAAGTTTCTTTGTAAAGTATGTATTTTGTTTTGCGATAGGTTCGCTTTATTTTTTGAATAGGCATGAGGAAATATTATTTTGCTAAACTAGGTGAATAAGTATAAACGGTAAATGGATAAATCATTTTTGCGGTGTATTTTGAAATCAGGCAAACGGCCAAAATGGGGAAGAATAAGGTGTAATCATTCGTTAATCCGCAAACTAGAAAAATGGCTGTAAAAGGTGCGTGAATACTTGCGCTTAATACAGCTGCCATTCCGATAATGATGAAATTTATAGGAA
>DATEOV010000657.1:0-7334 GCA_035273645.1 Flavobacterium sp.
CCTCGTTTGAAGGTGCTGGAATCAGTATTTTATTAGGAACCTCCTGTTTCATTTTATGCAAAATACCTGCTTCGGTTGCAACAATAAATTTATTGCTAGGATTGGTTTTTACATAATTGATCATCCCTGCGGTTGAACCAATATAGTTGGCTGTTTTTAGGATATGCGTTTCAGATTCTGGGTGTGCAATAATTTGAGCATCCGGATTTTGTTTGTACAGAGCGATTAATTTATCCAAAGAAAAAGCTTCGTGAACTACACAAGAACCATCCCAAAGTAGCATTTCTCTACCCGTTTGTTCCATTACATATTTTCCTAAATTTTTATCTGGAGCAAAAATAATGGGTTTGTCTAACGGGATGGATTGTACAATTTTTACTGCATTAGAGGAAGTAACTACAATGTCTGTCAATGCTTTTACTTCGGCTGAACAGTTTACATAAGTTATAACGATATGATCAGGGTGTGCTTCTGTAAACTCTTTGAACAAAGGAGCAGGACATGATTCGGCTAGCGAACAACCTGCTTTCAAATCAGGCAAAATTACTTTTTTAGTAGGGTTTAATATTTTGGCAGTTTCGGCCATAAAGTGAACTCCTGCAAAAAGGATAATATCGGCATCTACTTTCATTGCTTCTTGGGATAGTCCCAAACTGTCTCCTACATAATCTGCCACATCTTGAATATCGGATTCTTGATAATAATGCGCTAATATAACCGCATTTTTTTCTTTTTTTAATTCCAATATACGTTCTTTAAGACTTTTCATTTTTTAAAAACTTTAATGGTGTTCTTTTTAATTGAAGATTAATTCTATGCAAATATAAGGTAAAACTTTGAAGCTACACGTTTCTAGAAGCTTTCTAAAAGTCTCAAAAAAGATGTTTTTGTTAAAAAAACATCTTTGTGGTTTTTGCAACCCACAAATCTATTACAATATGTTTCTTGGTAGTATGACATTTATCAGTTTTTAAGCAAATTACTATGGTGATATTTGCATAAAGTTTAATAAACCAATTTTATACCTATGACGACTAAAAAACAACTACATACTTTCCATATTCCAGTGATGGGATTGGCCTATACTATTGATAGTCCGATACGTGTGGCTCAATATGGAATTTCATCTGTTGTCTCTATTATAGACGACGATTTGATTGAAAGAATGAATGCTTTTTACAGCGAGAAATTCAAAATACCTTATCAGGAAATCACAGAAAAGATTCATGATTATCGTGCTGAACGTGTTACTTCTTATTTGAATTTGATGGACACTATCGTAAAAGATAAATTCGAAAAATTCAAAACAGAATTAGCCGAAAGCAAACAGGCTTTGGAGAATTATATCTCGATGTTACCGAATAAATCAGAGATTAAAAAAGGACTGCAAGATTTAATCGACGACGGAATTGCTTTTAAAGATACCATCAAAAATTACCTTGAAGAGAATCTATCCGCAGGTGAAATCGATGTTAATATCATGACCAAAGTGGATAAAGACAATTTCATTAAAAACGAACAATTACCCGTTGAGTTTAATGATGCTCATGCTTCACTTCGTGGTTTTGCTAATAGTAATTTGTCATCTTCAGTAGTTCTTTCTGCAGGGATGAATCCTAGATTGTATGCTTATTTTGAAAATTTTCCTGTTTTTTATCCTGATGCCAATAATAAGTTGCAAAAGAAAATTATCCTGAAAGTAAGTGATTTTCGTTCGGCTATGATACAAGGAAACTTCTTGGCCAAAAAAGGACTTTGGGTTTCTGAATACCGAATCGAATCAGGTCTAAATTGTGGAGGACACGCCTTTGCTACTGATGGGTATTTGTTGGGACCTATTCTTGAAGAATTCAAACAAAAGAAAGAACAATTAATTCAATCAGCTCACGAGTTGATGGTGAAAGCTTTGGAAATAAAAGGATTGCCTGTTCCTGAAACACCATTGGAATTAAAAATTACTGTGCAAGGTGGTGTAGGAACGGCCGAAGAACATGACTTTTTATTGGAACACTATCAAGTGGATTCTGTGGGTTGGGGTTCACCATTTTTATTGGTTCCCGAAGCTACTTCTGTAGATGCGGAAACTAGAGCATTATTAGAAAAAGCCAAAGAAGATGATTTTTATTTGAGTCATATTTCACCTCTGGGAATTCCATTCAATGCGGTGAAAGGAACTACGAATGAGTTTTTTAAACAAAAACGTATTCAGGAAGAAAAAGCGGGAAGTTCATGTCCTAAAAAATTCTTGGCGCTGAGCAAAGAATATGGACCAAAAGGAATGTGTCCTGCATCTAAAAAATACCAAGATTTAAAATTGGAGGAATTGGATGCCGTTAAGGATTCGTTGTCCAAAGATGCTTTTGATAAAAAGAAAAATAGTATTACCGAGAAATCGTGTCTTTGTGTAGGTCTGGCCAATGCTTCTTATCTTGAAAATAATATTAAAATAAAAGGACAATCCCAAGGAGTTGTTATTTGTCCAGGGCCTAATTTGGCTTATTTTGACAAAGAAGTTTCACTTTTGGATATGGTAAAACACATTTATGGAAATGCTTCCGTACTTGGAAATAATGATCGTCCGAATGTAATTATCAATGAATTGAAAATGTACATGGATTACTTGAAAAATGAAATCAATGAATTTTCAGAACAAATAACAGTAGCCCAAACAAAGAAACTAAAAGCTTTCAAGAGCAATTTGAATGAAGGAATTGAATATTATCAATCATTAATTGCTACTAATAATTGGTTTGAAAAAAATAAACAAAGTATTGAAAAACAATTGAAGCAATATAAAGACGAACTGATTGATCTTTGTATTCCTGAACAAGTGGCAATAGCAGTTTAAATACTATTTTAATGAAAAAAAGGCTTGATTTAATCAAGCCTTTTTTTATGGATTTTGATTTAGACCTTACCCGTAATAAGCAGAGCAATCATACCTATCAGAATTACAATAAACCAGAATATCAAATGAGTTAAAACTGTCAAAAAGAACGTTTTAATTTTTGACAAATGATTGAAAAATTGCACATTGGTCCAGAAATACAAGACAAAATCTATGAGAATTATTATTTTGGTTATTGTAGTGATACCAGAGGTTCCACTGTAATAATAGAATACCGGGATAAATAATATGGCGATGTATAACTTTTGTGCAGCCTTGTAAGTGTTGAGGATGAAATATTCAAAAAAATTATAGCCTTGTTTTCTAAAAGTAATAATTGTGCCGATAGTATGTAAGGGTATAAATGCTATCGTAATCCAAGCAAAATGGGATTGCATCCATTCCCCAATTTTTACAGGATCAATATGTACACTGGGGTCAACTGTGGTGTTTGTTTTTACAATTAACTCAATGTGAAGCAAATGAATTAAAGCTACATAAGCTGTTGCCAATACCATCACCAGGGAAAGGGGTTTAAAATGTTTCACTCTTTTTCCCTCTATAAATTCTCGAATCGAATGACCTGGTCTTGTGAACAGCTGTTTGCCCGTGTAGGTTATTCCATTGTCAAAATGTAGTAATCCATGCTGAATATCATGCCATAAAAAATGGAAGTTTATAGGATGAGTCTCTGCAGTTTGCCCGCAGTTACTGCAATAATGACCTTTATATGTTTGATGGCAGTTTTTGCAAGTGGTAATCATTTTTTGTTGTTTTTGATTTTTGTAAAAAAGTGAAATCAGAATCTTTATTTAAGTAAATATAATTGATTTGTTAAAGAATTAAAAAAAAAGTGCAAGTATAATTGATTGTATATTAGTCTTTAAAAAGAGTTTCTCCTTTGATCAACCAAGCAAAACCAAAACTTTCAATGGCCAAGGTCTCCATCCAAAAGGTCAATGGGAATGTTTTAAAATAGCTCGGATGTATTATTTTAAGGGAACCTGCAAATAATATAAGCAGAGCCAAAAGCATCAAAACTCCGCAAGTCCTGTAAATTCGGTTTCGGATAGTTTTTTGTATTCCTCTTTTACTCGGTGGTTTGTTTGATTTAGTAAATAAAAAGAAAGACATATACGATAAACATAAAAAAAATAATGCCGCAGCCGAATAATGAAAATACATTCTGAAATGGCTTACTGGTAAAAAGGTAACTGAATATTTTGCGATTGGATCACAACATTCTTTGGTGATATTATTAGTTGGAAACAAAACCACTAATAACGCAAAAAATCCTGCGAATAAGGAAATATAGAAATCAACAGGTTCTTTGCCTTTGTAAACAATAAGAAAAAAGGCCAGTAGGCTTAAGATGATGACAAAAATGCCACTCACTCGTGTGTAGTAATAATGGCTAATGGATTCTAAAGGATGTTGCAGTCCATTGTCAACATATAGGAATAAAAATAAAAGCAACGGCATCGCCATTCCCAAAATACCAATAATTTTCCGAAGTGTCAAACTATTGGTTAGCCAAATGCTATTGTCTTCTTTGTAATCTACTTTTAAAAAAGCATTTAAACTGGAATCCTTAGATTTAGTCATGATAAATGGGTTTAAGATCCGTTTCTTAAAAAATATCATGTAAATATAAGATTACTTTTTATTAGTACCGCAAAAAAGTATCTCCAGTCTTAATACCCAATGCTAATTCCTCCAGATTCGTATTTTCGAGCATAAAAGCCAATTCATTTCGAATGGATTTGAATTTTTCATGCATGGGGCAAGGATGGTCTTCAGAACAATGGGTAAGGCCTAAACCGCAACCCGTAAAAACACGGTCGCCTTCCAGAGCATTTACTATTTGTGCCAGTTTGATCTCTCTCATTGTTTCCCTAGGAATTTCGAAACCACCACCAACTCCTTTTATGGAATTTATAATGTTGTCTTTCGATAATATTTGAAGAATTTTTGCCGTAAAGGCTTCGGGGGAATCAATCTTTTTGGCAATGTCTTTGAGTCCAACTCTTTTGTTCTGATAAGATTCAGAAGCTATGAAAATCGTAGCTCTAATGCCGTATTCGCAGGTTTTGGAAAACATAATCGGTTTTTTACAAATTTAAGAAATAAGTTTTATTCCCCATAGTAATAAGGGTAAAGGTTTAGGTCTTTTTAATCAAAATTTTCATTTTTTTGGGCGTGACCCTTCGTGAAAAACTTCGGGTCGGGCTTTTCGCTCCCGCTTTTTTTTATCCCATAAAAAATGGGATAAAAAAAGAGCTCCACTGCAATCCCTCACGCGAAATATCACTAGTTTAATTTTTCTCGCAAAGGCGCAAAGTTCTGATCCAATTTCTTTGCGCCTTAGCGTCTTTGCGAGAGATAGATTTAGAGGAAAGCTTTGAAAGAGACTAAAATCAAAACCCTCCAAATCGCACAAAAGACCCAAAAATTAGCATCAAAACACCAATAAAGGTCACAGATACAATATGAAAAGTCATTTCGGGCAATTTATCGGGATTGGTTTTTAGTTTTGGTAATACTCGAAATTGAGCACTCAATGCAAAAAGTACGGTCAGCAAAAGCAAAAGCAATTTTGTTGAAACCACTTTTTCTATAGGCGTAGCAAAATGAAACCAATATTCAATGCTTACGCCATATTTATAAGCCATTAGGATTCCGGTGAGCACCAACAAAAATAATGCAGTCATTCCCACCGGTTCATACTTTCGTTCATAGTCGAGGATTATATTTTGATTTTTGTCCTTGAGAGCCTGTGGCAAATGGCCAAAAACAAGTAATAAGTGGCCTCCGACCCAAATACTCGCGCACAAAAGATGAATGATTAACAATAAATGATGACTCATATAATTTTTGATTTAAGTTTGAAAACACCAATTGTCAGCATCAAAAGGCCTACCGGCAAAAAGATACTTGACAGAAACAAATTTTGATAATAATCCGGAAATGACACATTATTCAAAAACAGCCAAGTACCCTGAAGGAATAACAGGATTTCGGTAGCCACAAAACCCAATAAAAAAAGGATTGTTCCCCATTTTTGGATAGCATTTTTAGAATTTAAGAAACCATTTTGAAAAGCAAATCCAAACAGAAAACCCGTGATAATGCCTAACATAGTCATGTGGATGTATCCAATAACAAAATTCCGAATCTGATGCGAAACCTGTGCCAGTTCTGGAACCAAGACAACCAATTGAATTAAGATTTTTAAAGCCAATGATAACAGGGCAAAACGGTAAACGATTTTTTCCAATGAAGACAATGGGGTAAAGAACGTTTGAAATTGAGTTTGAATTAGCTGAATAAAAAGGATTGCCGAAAATAATTGGAGCACAACCCCAACTACATTTATCCAATAAAAAATAGAATTCGAAAGTGACCAACTCACAGGCAAAGCCAATGTCAATATCGTTCCGATAACGAATAAATTATAAAACAGACCGAATTTTTTCTCGTCGATATTTAATTTTGATTGCTTGAAAAACAAGGCCAAAACAGCAAACATAAACCAACCGTTAAACTGAAAATGAAGGAAAAACTGAATCGCAATTTGATAAAAGGCACTTGATTTTCCCATCAATCCTACTGCAGGACCCAGACACCAAACGCCCAACGTGGAAAATATCATAAAAAACAAAGCGGTTCGCAACATTTTTTTTTCTGGAAAAGTGGCAGGTTTAGAGTCTTTCCAAATTAAATAACAGAAATAATAACTGCAAAAAATATGCAAAGTCGAGAAGAGGATGGACACAAAAGCATATCCTTGTGCCGGAAAATCAATCATCATACCAACAACGGCAATTTCTGTTACCCAAAATAATCGGTTGTAAATAGGTTTTTGTTGCGCTTCTTTTGGAACAAAAAAACGGAAAATCAAGCAGTACAGCATCAAATAGACCCAGCCCAACATCGCAACGTGCGAATGGCCGTGCATCAAAAACTGAAAGTTGACTCCTTCAATCGGGGCAACATACATCCATCGAAGCAGTAATCCCATTAGCGAAGCAATGAAAAAATTAATAAAACATACTAAAATCCAACTCTTTCTCATAATTATCCTCTAAAATGCACTTTAATTTTTTCTGTTGAAAGCTTTTCTTTTTCTAATTCCTTGAACGAATGTCCGAGTTTCTCAATTGTAGGCGCTCCATTTACAAAATGTTGGATATAATAATTTCCCACATAACCTTCTTTTTCTAAATAGGTAATCATCTCTTGAATATCATTTTTGTTTAATAATTCAGAATGCACCGTTGTACGTACTTCAAAAGAAATTCCACTTTGAAGTAATAAAAGTAATGACTTTTCGAAGGGAATAAAAAGTTTTGATTGGGTTATCTTTTCGAAATTTGCTGGCATTGATTTAAAATCAAGCGCGACGTAATTGACAAGCTCTTTTGTGATGAGTTCTTCCAGTACTTTG
>DATEOV010000658.1:0-2809 GCA_035273645.1 Flavobacterium sp.
AAAGATAAAGTTCGAAGAATAGATTGGAATGTTTTGGACTGGAACACACCAGCAATTGATTTTTATGAAAAATCGGGGGCCAAAGTATTGGATGAATGGCGCGTTGCACAAATGGACGAAGCTGCAATTAACTATTTTGTGGACAACAAATTAAGAAATTAAAAAAATAAAATATGATTTCGTTTTGGAGAAATTTCAAAATCTGAAATCTAAAATCTAAATTAAAATGAGGGTATTTAAATTTGGTGGTGCTTCCGTAAAAGATGCAGCTGGTATCAAAAACGTTTACGACGTTTTGCAACAAGTAGGTTATGAAGATGTATTAGTGATTGTTTCGGCAATGGGAAAAACCACTAATGCTTTGGAAGAGGTTATCAAAAATTATTTTGACAAATCTCCAGAATTGAATTCATCGGTGCAAGAAGTGAAAAAATACCACAATCAAATCTTGTTGGATTTGTTTGAAGATGAAACAAATGAAGTTTTTGCCGCTGTGAATGCTCAGTTTGCTGATTTAGAATATTTCCTAGCTCATAATAAATCTCCAAATTACAATTTTGTTTACGACCAAATCGTAAGCTTCGGAGAATTGATTTCGACTACTATTTTGAGTCATTTTATGGCTTTTAAAGGAATCCAAACACAATGGTTGGACGTTAGAAACTTTGTAAAAACAGATTCAACTTATAGAGATGCGGAAGTAGATTGGGAATTGACGCAAAAAAACATTGCCAACAACATTAAACGCAAAATTTTGAACATCACTCAAGGATTCTTGGGTTCTGATGAAAACAATTTCACTACCACTTTAGGTCGTGAAGGTTCGGATTATACTGCTGCAATTTTTGCTTATTGCCTAAATGCCGAAAGCGTAACGATCTGGAAAGACGTTCCGGGAGTTATGAATGCCGATCCAAGATATTTTGAAAATGCAAGTTTGCTTAATCAAATTTCGTATCGTGAAGCAATCGAATTGGCCTTTTATGGTGCATCGGTTATTCACCCAAAAACATTACAACCTTTACAGAAAAAGGAAATTCCATTATATGTAAAATCGTTTATAAATCCATTGTTAAAAGGAACTTCCGTTTCTAAAGGAGTAGATTTAGAGCCATATTTACCATGTTTCATTGTAAAAAGAAGCCAATTATTGATTTCATTGTCTTCGATAGATTTCTCTTTCATTATGGAAGAAAATATCAGCGAGATATTTGGTTTATTCCACCAATTCAAATTAAAAGTAAACTTAATCCAAAATTCTGCAATTAGTTTTTCTGTTTGTGTGGAAGATAAATTTGGAAATTTCAATGAATTGAATGCGATTCTTTCCAAAAAATTCAAAGTAGATTTTACCGAAAATGTTACTTTATACACCATTAGACATTTTAATGAAAACGCTGCTCAAACTGTAGAAGAAAACAAAACTGTTCTTTTGAAACAAGTGAGTAGAGAAACCATGCAAATTGTAACCAAAGAAAATTAATACATTACCAAAAAACTAATTACCATTAAAAATGGAAGTTGAGAATTCGGCTTCCATTTTTTTTATTTTTTAACGTGTCTTATTATCTAAAATTCAATCCTTAAAATCATTTTTAATATCTCGAATTGGGACATCGACTAATTAACACATTATAAAAATAATAAACACTATTTTTGACACTTTGGAGTTATACTGTTTATGCTAAAAAAGGTATTATTTTGGGTTGTCATTTTTTATTTTTCTGGGCTTCAGGCTCAAGAAATAGATTCGACTTACACTACCAAAAAAATAGCTTTTACGACCGATACTATTCACTTGGAATCTGTAAGCATCAACTCCAGTTATTTCAAAGTATTGGATGCCAAAAACCAAGTTATTGACAGTACTTTGTACCAAATCGACTTTCCCAAAGGTTATCTTTTATTCAAAAACAAAAACTTCTCTCCTACTGATTCCTTAACGGTTCATTATTTAAAACTACCGGATATTTTAACCAAAGAATATACCATTTACGACAGTAGTAAAATCATTGACAATGATGCCACCACTCAGAATTTGTATAAAATGGAAAACATTTCGGCCCCAAAAAATATTCCATTTGATGGCCTTTTAGCAACAGGAAGTCTCTCTAGAGGTGTTACCATTGGTAACAATCAAAATGCGGTGGTCAATTCGAATCTAGATTTTCAAATCACAGGTAAAATATCCGAAAAAGTCAGTATTCGGGCTTCGATTCAAGACACGAACATTCCGGTCCAGGAAGGCAGTTATTCGCAACGGCTGAATCAGTATGACAACATTTTCATGGAGCTATTTACCGATAGTTGGAATGTCCGTGCCGGCGATGTTTTTATAGGCAACAACACTACCCGTTTCCTTACTTTCAACAAAAAAATTCAAGGATTATCTACAACAATCAATTTTGGAAATGAAGACAGTAAGACTAATGTTTTTGCATCTGGCGGGTTGGTAACTGGAAATTATGCCAGCAGTAATTTCAAAGGACAGGAAGGAAATCAAGGGCCATATAAATTGGTTGGACAAAACGGAGAATTATATGTTTTGGTCATCATTGGTTCGGAACGGGTCTATGTCAATGGTGTTTTATTAAAAAGAGGTGAAAACTTCGACTATATCATCGATTATAATTCTGGGGAAATAGTGTTCAATCCCAAGTTTCCAATTACTTCCGAGATGCGAATAGTGGTAGAATACCAATATTCCGAAAACAACTACACGAGATTCATTACTTATGACGGAGCCAGTTTTACCGACAAAAAATGGAATTTCGGAGCAGCTGTATTTTCTGAAAGTGATTTAAAAAAC
>DATEOV010000659.1:0-3606 GCA_035273645.1 Flavobacterium sp.
ATAATATATGATTCTATCAATTTTTTGATTTTGCTATTGATTGGGAATGTTTTTTTGTTACTAAAAGAAGTAGGAATTATTTTAATATTTGGAGGTTAAACCGTTTTGAGACTTATTAATAATGAAAAACCCCGTTTCATCATAATGAAACGGGGTTTTCTTTATAAATAAACCTTTAGTAAACTAAGATTGGATTACTCTTTTTTCTCCTCACGTGGAGGTCTTTGTAAAAGTGCTTTTCTTGACACTTTTTCTTTTCTTGTTTTAGGATCTAAACCAAGGTATTTTACTTGAAATACATCTCCCATGTTGACTACATCAGTAACGTTTTCTGTACGTTCCCAAGCAAGTTCTGATACGTGAAGCAATACTTCGTTGCCTGGAGCCGCAGTATATTCTACAACTGCACCAAAATCAAGCATTTTGATTACTTTAACTTCGTAAGCTTCGCCCATTTGTGGTTTGAAGGTGATAGATTGAATTTTAGCTAATACAGCTTCAATTCCAGCAGGATCTGTACCCAAAATTTCGATAACACCTTCTTCGTTTACTTCGTTGATTACGATAGTCGTTCCAGTAGCTTTTTGTAATTCTTGAATCACTTTTCCACCAGGTCCGATTAATGCACCAATGAAGTTGCCAGGAATAGTTCTAGTGATAATTTTAGGAGAATGTGCTTTTACATCTGCATTTGGTTTTGCAAGAGTTTCAAGTAATTTTCCTAAAATATGCAAACGTCCGTCACGAGCTTGAGCCAAAGCCTGCTCCATGATTTCGTATTTCAAACCATCAATTTTGATGTCCATTTGACAAGCTGTAATACCTTCTGAAGTTCCAGTTACCTTGAAATCCATATCTCCTAAATGATCTTCATCACCTAAGATGTCAGATAAAACCGCAAAACGATCACCATCAGTAATCAATCCCATTGCAATTCCAGAAACTGGACGAGTCATTTGAATACCAGCATCCATTAAAGCCAGTGTTCCAGCACAAACGGTAGCCATAGAAGATGAACCATTTGATTCCAATACCTCAGAAACAATTCTGATAGTATATGGATTTTCAGCAGGAATCATATTTTTCAACGCTCTTTGTGCTAAGTTTCCATGTCCAACTTCTCTTCTTGAAGTTCCTCTTAACGGACGAGCTTCTCCTGTAGAAAATGGTGGAAAGTTATAGTGCAGATAGAACTTTTCTTCTCCTTGTTCAGATGGTGAATCAATTTGGTTAGCTTCTCTTGATGTTCCTAAAGTTGCTGTTGCCAAAGCTTGAGTTTCTCCACGTGTAAACAATGCAGAACCGTGAACTGATGGTAAATAATCTACTTCACACCAGATTGGTCTGATTTCTGTAGTTTTTCTTCCGTCAAGACGAGTTCCTAAATCTAAAGTCACATTACGAACAGCTTCTTTATTGGTTTTGTAGAAGTATTTAGAAACTAAATCTCCATTTTCTGCCAATTCTTCTTCTGTAAACAATGCTTTTACTTCTTCTTTTACAGCATCGAATGCAGCTGAACGTTCGTGTTTAGCCGAACCAACTTTAGCAATGTTGTAAATTTTATCATAAGCAGCTGCTTTTACTTTTGCGTAAATAGCATCGTCTGTTTTTTCAGTTTCATAAGTACGAACTTCTTTTTTTCCAAAAGCAGTTGCCAATCTTTCCTGAGCGGCAATTTGTACTTTAATATGTTCGTGAGCAAATTTAATTGCTTCCAACATTTCAGCTTCTGAGATTTCTTTCATTTCTCCTTCTACCATTGCGATAGAATCTGTTGAAGCTCCAATCATCATGTCGATATCAGACAATTCTAATTGTGCGCGAGATGGATTGATGATGAATTTACCGTCAATTCTTCCAACTCTGGCTTCAGAAATTAAAGTTTCAAAAGGAATGTCAGACAATGCAAGTGCTGCCGAAGCTGCTAATCCTGCTAATGCATCCGGCATAACTTCTTCGTCATGAGACATCAACTGAATCATAACCTGAACTTCTGCATGATAGTCACTTGGGAAAAGTGGACGTAAAACACGGTCAACTAATCTCATTGTTAACACTTCGCTATCACTTGGACGAGCTTCTCTTTTGAAGAAACCTCCAGGGAAACGACCTGCTGCTGCAAATTTCTCACGATAATCTACCGTTAATGGTAAAAAATCAATACCTGGACTTGCTTTTCTTGCGGATACTACTGTTCCTAAAATAACAGTTTTTCCAATTCTTACTACTACAGAACCGTCTGCTTGTTTAGCCAAACGTCCTGTCTCGATTGTGATGCTTCTTCCATCACCTAAATCGATTTTTTCTACAAATAATTGTGGAATCATAAATTTTTTCCTTATTGGTTATACAATGGGTCTTAGTTGTGTTGTTAGTTGTAGTTGTTGCGTAGTTAATGCCTAAAACCCAATGAAAAACCAAACTTTTTTTAATGTAAATATCAACTTTTTAAAATTAATATCATATTGATGAATCTAAAATATAACTTTTAAACTCTAAAATAAAAAAGAGGCACTCTCGCACCTCTTTTATATATTGATTATTTTCTAATACCCAATACTTTGATAATCTCACGATATCTGTTGATCTCTGTTTTCTTCAAGTAATCCAACAAAGCTCTTCTTTTACCTACTAATAGTACCAATGAACGCTCAGTGTTGAAATCATGACGATTTTTTTTCAAGTGCTCAGTAAGGTGGCTAATTCTGTAAGTGAATAACGCGATTTGACCTTCTGCAGATCCTGTGTTTTCTGCTTTTCCTCCGTGTTTAGCGAAGATTTCTTCTTTAATCTCTTTAGTTAAATACATTCGAATATTATTTAATGATTTTTATGTATGTCTTACAGCTATTATAAGACGGGTGCAAAAGTAATGTAAAATATTGGAATATTCAAAAATTAAATGATTAATTACTTTTGAGACCTTTATAATAGGACTCTTTGAATTTTTTAATATTTAAAGTTTTAATACAATTTTGCAATCTCTTCATTCACAAATTCCAAGAAGCGTTCATCTTCTTCTGTAAAAGGATCAATTACATGGCTGTCTATGTCTATTTGGCCAATGTTTTCACCATTTACAAAAAGAGGAACCACGATTTCAGATTTTACAGTAAAACTACAGGCAATATAATTGTCTTGCGCGCTTACATCTGGAACAACAAAATTATTGTTAGAAACTGCCACTTGTCCACAAATTCCTTTTCCGAAAGGGATAACTGTATGGTCAGTTTCAGCTCCTACGTAAGGACCTAGATGAAGTGTTTTGGCTTCGTGATTGGCAAAATAAAAACCTACCCAGTTGTAGTAGGAAATAGAATCGCTCAAAAGCTGGCAAACTGCTAAAAGTTTTTCGTCTCGTGAAAGAGTTGTATTTGATGTAATTTCGGTTACTTTGGGCTTTAATTCTTGAAAAGTCATGTTCTGTTATTTTTTACAAAAGTATTTAAAGCCAATTTTAAAAATTGTATAAATTTGTTAAAAATTTAATTTTGAAAAAATACTTCGTCCAGTACAAACCTTTTTTGTTGTTTTTAGCCAGTTTTTTTGGTTGCTATATTTTGCTTACAGTAGTCTATCAGTATTTTCTAAATTCCTTTGGGG
>DATEOV010000660.1:0-5045 GCA_035273645.1 Flavobacterium sp.
AATGCCGCTATGGCTGAATTGAAATTACATGTTTCTGCATTATCTCTTAGCATTGCTGAAAAAATATTAAAAGATGAACTATCTAACAAAGAAGCTCAAACTAAATTGGTTGAGAAATTGTTAGGTGACGTAAAATTGAACTAATCATGGCAAGTACTAGAGCAGCAATTCGTTATGCAACCGCAATTTTAGATTTATCCAATTCAAAAGGGGTAACTGAAGCTGTGAATAATGACATGAAATCTATTGCTTCAACGATTAAAGGAAATGAGGAATTGAATACATTTATTCAAAACCCAACCATTAAAGTAGAAGTGAAAGAGAGAGCACTTTTAGAAGTTTTTGCTTCTGTTGATAACGTAACCAAAGGTTTGCTTCATTTGTTATTTGAAAACAAAAGATTCGAAATTCTTGAAGTTATCGCTACAGAGTATAGCAAATTATTTGATATCAAGAATAATGTTGAAGTAGCAAAAGTAACTACAGCTGTTGCAATGGATGCTGCGCTTGAAGCTAAAGTTTTGGCTAAAATAGCAACACTTTCTGATAAAAAAATCACGATTGAAAATATTGTAGATCCTGCAATCATTGGAGGACTTATACTAAGAATAGGCGATCAGCAGTATAATGCTTCTGTTGCCAACAGATTACAAGTATTAAAAAGAGAGTTAAGTAATTAGTTTTATTACACATTTAAGTGTCTAAATTATAAATTAAGATGGCGGAAATCAAACCTGCTGAAATTTCAGCAATATTAAGAAAGCAAGTCGAAGGTTTTGAATCTGGTGCTACGCTAGAGGAAGTAGGAACGGTGCTTCAAGTTGGAGATGGTATTGCTCTTATTTATGGGCTTTCAAATGTTCAATACGGTGAATTAGTTGAATTCGAAAACGGATTAGAGGCTATCGTTTTGAACCTTGAACAAGACAATGTTGGGGTGGTACTTTTAGGACCTTCAACAGGAATCAAAGAAGGATCTACTGCAAAAAGAACACAACGTATTGCTTCCCTTAAAACAGGAGAAGGAATGGTAGGACGTGTAGTTAACACTCTTGGTTTTCCAATTGATGGAAAAGGACCAATCAGTGGTGAATTATTCGAAATGCCTTTGGAAAGAAAAGCTCCTGGAGTTATCTTCCGTCAACCAGTAACTGAGCCTTTGCAAACAGGGGTAAAAGCGGTTGATGCTATGATCCCAGTTGGTCGTGGACAACGTGAGTTGGTAATTGGTGACCGTCAAACAGGAAAATCTACTGTTTGTATCGATACCATCTTAAATCAAAAAGAATTTTACGATGCAGGAAAACCTGTATTTTGTATCTACGTAGCAATTGGTCAAAAAGCTTCTACTGTTGCAGGAATTGCAAAAACATTAGAAGAAAAAGGAGCAATGGCTTATACAGTGATCGTAGCAGCAAATGCTTCTGATCCAGCTCCAATGCAAGTTTACGCTCCTTTCGCAGGTGCTGCTATTGGAGAATATTTTAGAGATTCTGGTCGTCCAGCTTTAATTGTTTATGATGATTTATCTAAACAAGCAGTTGCTTACCGTGAGGTTTCTCTTTTATTAAGAAGACCACCGGGACGTGAAGCATATCCTGGAGACGTTTTCTACTTACACTCTCGTTTATTAGAGCGTGCTTGTAAAGTGATTGCTGATGATGGAATTGCAAAAGACATGAACGATTTACCAGATTCTTTGAAAGGAATTGTAAAAGGTGGAGGTTCTTTGACTGCATTGCCAATTATCGAAACACAAGCAGGTGACGTATCAGCATATATCCCAACAAACGTAATTTCGATTACGGATGGTCAAATTTTCTTAGATGGAGATTTGTTTAACTCTGGGGTTCGTCCAGCGATTAACGTTGGTATCTCTGTATCTCGTGTTGGAGGTAATGCTCAAATTAAATCAATGAAAAAAGTAGCAGGTACTTTGAAATTGGATCAAGCACAATTCCGTGAATTGGAAGCGTTTGCTAAATTTGGTTCTGACCTTGATGCTGTTACATTGAACGTAATTGAAAAAGGAAAAAGAAACGTTGAAATCTTGAAGCAAGGTTTGAATGACCCTTATACTGTTGAAGACCAAGTTGCAATTATCTATGCTGGATCTAAAAACTTATTGAGAAATGTTCCTGTGAATAAAGTGAAAGAATTTGAGAAAGATTTCTTGGAATTCTTGAACAACAAACACAGAGCTACTCTTGATGCTTTGAAAGCAGGAAAATTAACAGATGAAATTACAGACGTACTTGAAACTGTTGCAAAAGAAATTTCAGCGAAATATAACTAATTAGATAATTTGTAAATTAGATAATTAGAAAATGTCTCAGATGTTTTTTAATTATCTAATTCTCAAATTGTCACATTTTCTCATTAACAAATGGCAAACTTAAAGGAAATCCGTAATAGAATTACTTCCATTTCATCAACGATGCAAATTACATCGGCAATGAAAATGGTTTCTGCAGCAAAGCTAAAGAAAGCACAAGATGCGATCACAGCAATGCGCCCTTATGCCGAAAAATTAACGGAATTATTACAAAATCTTTCAGCTTCTCTTGATGGAGATGTTGGTGGAGAATTTACTACACAACGTGAGGTAAAAAAAGTCTTGATTGTTGCTATCACTTCTAATAGAGGTTTGTGTGGTGCTTTTAATACGAATGTAATTAAGGAAGCTAAAAACCGTTCTGAATATTATGCTGGTAAGCAAGTAGATATTTTTGCTATCGGTAAAAAAGGAAACGATATTTTATCAAAAAATTTGACTGTAATTGATAATCAAAGTTCAATTTTTGATCAATTAACTTTTGATAATGTTGCTGTTATTGCTGAAACATTGACTCAAAAATTTGTTTCAGGTGAATATGACAGAATTGAATTGGTTTACAACCAATTTAAAAATGCTGCTACTCAAATTGTACAAACAGAACAATTTTTGCCTTTAGCGCCTATTCAATCTGATAAAGCGGTATCTAATGGTGATTATATTTTTGAACCTGCAAAGGAAGAAATTGTAATGACTTTAATCCCAAAAGCGTTGAAAACACAATTATACAAAGGTATTCGTGATTCATTCGCTTCAGAGCACGGAGCACGTATGACTGCAATGCACAAAGCAACAGACAACGCAACCGACTTGAGAGATCAATTGAAATTAACTTACAATAAAGCTCGTCAGGCGGCTATTACTAACGAAATCCTAGAGATTGTTGGTGGTGCAGAAGCATTGAAAGGATAATTTATAAAATGCATAAAATGAAAAAAGAGCCATTTGGCTCTTTTTTTATGCTTTGTTTTTAAAGGAACAAATAGCTTTATAATCCTTCTGCTCTATGTTTAAGGGTTAATCTAGCTTTTCCCTGTGCTTTTTTTTGAGGGAACAATTAGCTTTATAAACCCTATGCTCTGTTTTGTGGGGATCAATTAGCTTTATAAACCCCTTATTTTAATTTTGTTATACAAATATCAGTCATTCTAAATGTTTATGCAATACCCACTTTTGGTGATATTTCAATAAATTGTTTTCACTTTTCTGAATGGTTCTTTTTTGTTTATTTTTGTTTCATCTATTTTTAAATTCTATTCAATTGAAACTCGTCGAACTCACCACCGTTCCAGAAATGCTGGCTCATATTGAAGTGATGCAACATTTGTATCCCAAACTCACTTTAGAAAAGTATGGATCATACTTGCAGGAAATGGTTCCCCATAATTACAAACAAGTGGCGGTTTTTGAAAATGACATCTGTGTTGGACTATCTGGTTTTTGGACAGCAATTAAACTTTGGACTGGAAAGTATATAGAAATTGATAATTTTATTGTTCATTCTGAACATCGTTCTAAAGGAATTGGAAAGATGATGACTGATTATATTGATGTCAAAGCCAAAGCTGAAGGATGCACTGCTATTGTTTTGGATGCTTTTACTGGAAATTTTACTGCGCATCGTTTTTATTACAATCAAGGATATGAACCAAGATGATTTCATTTTTTAAAAATGCTAAACGAAGAAGGATTAACATAATTACAATTTCATTTTTGAAACTTTATTCAACTACAAAACACAAAAAGTAACCAAAGAATTGGTTATTTTTGTTTTATAATAATTAACAGAAAAATTCACTTTGGGATTATTTAAAAAGCTTTTTAAACAAACGGCCATATATGGGCTTGCGACAGTAATACCAAGAATGTTCAGCTTTTTGCTGGTACCATTATATACAGGTTTATTGCCTCAGGCAGAATACGGAAAAGTATCCATCATTTTTGCTTGGATGATTTTTTTCAATGTTATTCTGGCATATGGTATGGAAACCGCATTTTTCAGGTTTTATAATTCTGAGAAAAACAAGGAAAGCGTAGTCGAAACGACAACAGTTTCCATTTTCTGGTCTACAATCCTTTTTGTTTTTATAGCGTTATTGTTTCGAAATTCATTGGCACTTTGGTCTGGAGTCGATACGCAATACATCACTTACTCCATTTGGATTTTAGCCTTGGATGCTTTGGTAATTGTTCCTTTTTCTAAATTGAGAGCCAATCAAAAACCTAAGTTTTATGCTTTAATTAAAATTGGAAATGTTCTGGTCAATCTATCGTTCAATTTGTTCTTTTTGTTGTATTTACCAAATGTTTCGGCATCTCAACCAGATGGTTTTCTAAGTTCCGTTTATATTGATAATTTCCAGATTGGGTATATTTTTCTTGCAAACATCATAGCCAGTTTTGTAACTTTTGTGGTGCTTTTTCCAGACTATTTTACAATAAAATGGAAATTCGATTACGAGCTTTGGAAGCGAATGATGCGTTATGGATTGCCTATTATGGTTGCCGGAATTGCCTTTGCGATCAACGAACAGTTTGATAAAATTCTTTTGGGTAAATTATTACCGGCCAATATTGCGGCTGAGCAAGTAGGGGTTTATTCTGCCTGTTATAAATTGGGACTATTCATGGTTTTGTATAGAACCGCTTATACACTTGGAATTGAGCCTTTCTTTTTTAGCCATGCTTCCAATGAAAATGCACAACAAAC
>DATEOV010000661.1:0-3610 GCA_035273645.1 Flavobacterium sp.
TAAAGATTAAAAAATTTAAAAATTTAAAGATTCCAATCTGAATAAGAATTAGTCTTTGATTTTAGTATTTAAATATTTTATAAAATTTGACAAGTTTTGAGATATTTCTATGCTTGTTTTATAACTTTCTTCAATTTCTGATTGGGAGCAAAAGCCAAGTTCCCGAGATAATATTAACATGCTCCTAACTTCTGCACAACTTCCTTTGGAAATTTTCAAATATCTTATGAGCTGTTTATTATTGTTATATTCTGAACCTTCTGCAATATTATTAGTTATCGAAATAACCGCTCTTTTTATTTGATCTTTAAAACCAAACTCTCTTTCAAAAGATTTATTTTCTAATAATTTAAAAATCAATTTGGCTAATTGAATTCCCTTTTGGTAAACTTCAAATTCTTCAAATGATTTTGTCATAATCTTTTAATTTTTAAATTATTAAATCTTTCAATTATTATAAGCTTAAATCTTTTAATTTATTTAATGCTAAAAGTCCTTTCCCTGAAAGTAAACTTTCTTTGGCTAATTCAAAACCTTCCAGTGGTCTGCATTTGGTTACCGTTGCAATTGCTATTCCGGCATTGGCACAAACTACATTGTTTTGGGCTTCGTTTCCTTTTCCGGAGATTATATTCATAAACATCTCTGCTGATTCATCGATAGTTTTTCCGCCTTCAATTTCGCTTTGTTCCAAAAGGCGAACACCAAAATCGATAGGATTTAGAATTCCTTCCTTGGTGCTGGTTATGATTTTTGTAGGGCCTGTCAAAGAAACTTCGTCATAACCATCCAAGGAATGTAAAATCGTAAAATTTACATCGGTATTTTGATATAAATACCCATACATTCTAGCCAATTCGAGATTAAAAACACCTACCAATTGGTTTTTTGGAAAAGATGGATTTACCATTGGTCCCAACATGTTGAAGAAAGTTTTAACTCCCAATTCTTTTCGGATTGGGCCTACGTTTTTCATGGCAGGGTGGAATAAAGGTGCGTGTAAAATCGCAATTCCGGCTTTGTCGATGCATTTTTCAATAAAAGCATTGTCGTTACTGAATTTTACTCCCAATTTCTCCATCACGTTACTAGAACCAGAAATAGAAGAAACTCCGTAATTTCCATGTTTGGCTACTTTAATCCCGGCTCCAGCAGCCACAAAAGAGGCTAAAGTCGAAATGTTGAAAGTGTCTTTTCCGTCGCCTCCTGTACCGCACAAATCGATGGTATTGTAGTCGGATAAATCTATTCGAATGCACAATTCCAAAAGTGCTTCCCTAAAACCTGCTAACTCTTCGATGCTAATGCTTCGCATCATATATACAGTCAAAAAGGCTGAAATCTGACTTGGATTGTAACTCCCGCTGGAGATATTTACCAAAACGTCTTTGGCTTCTTCTTTCGAGAGGATTTCGTGGTTGATTAATCTGTTTAATATGTTTTTCATTTATAATAAGTCTTAAAGTTGAAAGTCGAAGGTTTTAAAGTTTTCTACTTTGATATTTATTTTAGAGTTGTTTTTATTTTAATGTTATTGTTGTTTTTGCGTCGAACTTGACTTTATGACTTTAGACATTAAGACTTTCGACTATTTTATCAATGTTCATTTCCCTGATAAATCCACATTGGTTCCGTGTTTCCGGCACGTTCAAAACCATTTTTTTTATAAAATTCTACTGCTTTTCCATCGGCAGTTAGCATTTGCATGTGGAAGTGACTGTATTTCTCCTGCATTTTGTCAACTATCATTTTTCCAATTCCTTTTCCTTGATATTCAGGCAGCACTAATAAATGCGGGTAATAAACGGTTAAATATCCATCAGAAATGGCATTTCCAAGTCCTACCAATTTGTTGTCTTCCCAAGCGGTAATTAAGGTTTCTGAATTCAACAAGCCTTTGTGTAACTGTGTTGGTTTCTCAGCAGAACTCCAGTTGTTTTCTTTGTAAAGCACTAATATGTCGTCAATATTTATGTCTTTTGATTCGGAAATTGTAATGCTCATTTCAGTTTATATTTTTTTGTTTTTAGACATGTATTTCAAATAGTCAACAATTTCCTGTGATTCTTGTTTTGTAATACCTGGTTTTGGCATTTTTACTTTGTTTCTGAAAGAAGCCGGATCTACGATATAATCGACCAATTCGTTTTCTTTCCAATACTCGGTTATGCTTTTGGGATAATTTAATTCAGGTCCCATTTCGCCTCCAATTCCGTTTATCGCGTGACAAGTGATGCACTGTTTCTGAAATAATGCAAAGCCTTTCATTGCTTTTTCATCGTCTTTTGGCTGTAAGGCTTCGATGTTTTTATTTTTCGATTCAAGGCGAAATTTTATAACATTATATGGCCATTTGTATTCTTGGTTTTCCGTTGGAGCCGATGTATAAACCAAATAAAAAGGGTCAGCATTCATCTCGTTTCCGTTTTTGAGAATCTTTTCCCAATTCGAACCTTTTGGAGCATCAATATCTTTGAAAGCCAGAAAAGGGTTCGTTTTTAAAAATAATTCAAGAGACATTTCAGGTTTATAACCATCAATACATTCAAAAACTATTAATGTGTTTTTTATGTCAACCTTTGATAAATCAGTTTCATTTTTTAAAAGAAGCAATGCATTTACAGCATGATACTTCTTAGTTTTATGATAAACAGGATCATTTACAATAGTGACAATAGTATCTTTTCCCAGTTTGTTTTTTGATTGTAAATCCACTAAATCCAAAACAATTTCAGGCTGTACATTAACTGTCTGTTGTGTTTTTTGCTCCTTTTTCTGATTACAGGAAAGAAAGCTAAAAATAAAGAGACAAGAGAGTATAAGATGGATTTTAACTGTTTTCATTTATTTAAGTCTTAAAGTTTAAAGTTTAAAGTCTAAAGGTCATAAAGTCAGAGGTCTTAATAGTTCTTTCGACTTTATGACTTTACAACTTTTGACTTAGTTCTTCAACCAGTTTTCCAAAATCTTTTTTCCGTTGGGTGTTAAAACACTTTCCGGATGAAATTGAACACCTCTTACATCGTATGTTTTGTGTCTTAACGACATTATCTGACCGTTTTCGTCAAATGATGTAGCTTCCAAAACATCTGGTAAATTGCTGTCAACTACCCAAGAATGGTAACGGCCTACTTCAAATTCTTTGCCCAAACCTTCAAACAAAAGCTCATCATCAACTACTGTTTTTACAGGTGTTGCAACTCCGTGATAGACTTTGTCTAAGTTAGAAAGTGTTCCTCCAAAAACTTCTCCTATTGCTTGTTGTCCAAGACACACTCCAAAAATACTTTTGGTAGGAGCATATTTTTGTATAACGGCTTTCAATAATCCAGCTTCATCAGGAATCCCCGGTCCTGGTGAAAGCAAAATTTTATCGAAAATTGCTATTTCATCAATATCAAATTCATCGTTTCTGTAAACGGTAACTTCGCAATCTAAATCTTCCAGATAATGCACTAAATTATAAGTGAAACTATCGTAATTGTCTATGACTAGTATTTTTTTCATGTTTTTATTGAAAAATTGAAAGATTTAAAGATTGAAAAATTCTAATGTTTCGGCAATCTTTAAATTCTTAAATTATTAAATCTTTAAATTATTTTATATAGTT
>DATEOV010000662.1:0-3765 GCA_035273645.1 Flavobacterium sp.
TGAGTCCCAATAATCATCCCTATAAAAGCGATGACAGAAATAATTATTAATAAAGTATAATTTATTGGGGTACCAATATATAAATCACCTACAAAACCAATGGAAGAGTTAATAAAGATGATTAATAATGAAGTTCCAACGGCTTGTTTCATTGGTAAATTTGCAAAAAACAAAAGAGCGGGAATGATTAAAAATCCCCCTCCTGCGCCTAGAAAACCAGTAACAATTCCAACAATAGAACCTATTATTGCTAATTGAAGATAATTGGTACGATGAGATTGAATTTGAGAATTGGTTTTGAGAATCATTGAAAATGAAGCAGCCATCATCAAGACTGCAAAAATAATCATGATCAGAAAGTTTTTGGTAACCTGAAAATCATTTATCGTAAAAATGACATTGGGAATCTTTAAAATGATTACTTCCCGGATAACTAATATTGAAAATACAGAAGGAACTGCAAAATACATTGCCGATTTTATTTTGAGATTTCCCATTCGGTAATGAGTGTAACATCCTGATAAAGCAGTAATTCCAACTATAAATAAAGAATAACTAGTGGCTAATTTTGGGTCTATTTTGAATAAATAAACCAATATGGGAATAGTCAAAATAGAACCTCCACCACCTATTAATCCTAATGAGAGACCTATTATGATAGATGCCAAATAACCAAAGTATTCCATGTTTTATATTTTGTTTGAGACAAAGATGCGAAGACTATTTTTGACGGACTGTAACTTTTGTCACTTTTGAAGAAGTTATAATTTGGAATTTAAAAATTACATCAAAATCTCAATCTGATTGCGATGTAAAACCACCAAGCCTCTTTGTTCCATTTTTTTGAGTAGTCTCGAAATGACTTCTCTGGAAGTATTCAAATCAGATCCGATTTCTTGATGGGAAAGTTTTAATTCTTTGCAACCGCAAGCTTCAACTTGGCGTTTTAGGTAAAACTCCAGACGCTCATCCATTGCTCTAAAAGCAATGCTATCTATGACTTCGAGTACTTCTTCAAAACGATTTCGGTAACTTCCAATCACAAATTCATACCAAGTTCGATGCTGCATCATCCATTTATCCATCAACGGGAGAGGTACCATAATGAGTTCGGCATCCTCATCCACTTTTGCCATAATTTGGCTTTTTTCATTGTTAACAGCACACACCATAGATAAAGCACAAGCTTGTCCAGGTTGTAAATAGTACATAAAAAATTCACCGCCATCAACATCTTCACGATAGACTTTAATACTTCCTTTGGTTATTAGAACAGTATTTTTAATGTATTGTCCAGTACGCATAATAACTTCGCCCGAACTAAAGTTTTTGATGACTTGGTTTGCTATTATATCTTGAATCAGTTCTTTTGAAAAGGATGGAAATATTTTTTTTAACTGTTCTGGCATTTTGATTTTTGATTTTGAAATGAGTTGGATTTCCAAAACTGTAAAAGTAATAAAAAAGGAGAAGTCTTTCATAAATGAGAAGGGAAGTACATGTAATAAATTATGAAATACAGAAAAGAATCGGATAATTAAGTCCTGATTTTAAACTATAAATAACAGATGTTTGCATTTGTTGAATATTGATTTCTACGAAAACGTTTTCTTTAGTTTATTGATTAATTCACAAAAAAGAGGTGTATTGTTTGAGGAAAATCTCGTATTTTTACGAAAAAATAAATATTATGAATTTGACACAAGATGAATGGGTTTCCCAATTTGAAGCAGATGAAAATGCAGTAATATTAGATGTAAGAACTGAAGACGAATGCGATCAAGGCATAATTGAAGGTTCTATAAATATCGATATTCATAAGGGGCAGGAATTTATAGATGCTATTGCAGCATTGGATAAAAGCAAAAATTATTATGTATACTGCCGCTCAGGTATGAGAAGTGCAAAAGCATGTGAAATCATGAACGAGTTAGGGATAGAAAATGCCTATAATTTAGTTGGTGGTATCATAGAATGGAATGGTGATATAGTATAATATCATAAACAATAAAAGAGGCTTCTGCCTCTTTTTTAAATCTATTAAAAAACAACCAAAATAACCACAGAATGAATACAATACCTCAAGAATTTCAAATTACGACTCCGCTTATTCAAGATACTTATTTGGTAAATGGCGAATTGAAAAAATGGACTGGAAAAACAACATCTGTATATTCGACAATTTCTTCAACCGAAAAATATGAACCAACTTTATTGGGTTCTATTCCGTTTATGGGTGAAGCAGAAGCGCTAGAAGTAGCAGAATCTGCAAAAGCAGCTTTTAATAATGGACAAGGCTTGTGGCCAACAATGAAAGTTGTTGATCGTATTAAGTGTATGGAGAAGTTTGTTGCCCAAATGAAAGAAACCCGTACAGAAGTGGTTAAACTTTTGATGTGGGAAATTGGAAAAACACTTGGTGACTCTGAAAAAGAATTTGACAGGACTGTAGAGTATATTATTGACACTATTGAAAGTTATAAAGAATTGAACAGTCGTTCAGCTCACTTTTCTAAAGTGCAAGGTATAAACGCAATGGTGCGTAGAGGACCTATTGGAGTAGTGTTGTGTCTTGGACCTTACAATTACCCATTGAACGAAACTTTTACATTACTTATTCCAGCTTTGATTATGGGTAATCCTGTAATCTTCAAACCAGCAAAACATGGTGTTCTATTAATTTCACCATTGTTGGAAGCTTTTAGAAGCAGTTTTCCAAAAGGAGTAATCAGCATTGTTTATGGTAGAGGTCGTGAAATTGCTTCTCCAATAATGAAATCTGGAAAAGTCGATATTTTGGCTTTAATCGGAAACAGTAAATCGGCTATTGCTTTGCAAGATCAACACCCAAACAAAAATAGATTGCGTTTGGTATTAGGATTGGAAGCGAAGAATCCAGCGATAATTTTACCGGATGCCGATTTGGATTTGACAATCCAAGAGTGTATAGCAGGAACTTTATCTTTCAATGGTCAAAGATGTACTGCATTGAAAATCATATATGTGCATGAAAATATAGCAGCTGAATTCAACAAACGTTTTGCTGAAAAAGTAGATGCTCTTGCTTTTGGAAATCCATGGGAAAAAGGAGTTTCTTTGACTCCACTTCCAGAAACTGAAAAACCTGCCTATATTCAAGAATTGATTGATGATGCAACCAGTAAAGGTGCAAAAGTGATTAATGCTAAAGGAGGGGAGCACACAGATAACTTTATATTCCCAGCCATTTTGTTTCCAATAAATAAGGAGATGAGAGTGTATCATGAAGAGCAATTTGGTCCAGTAGTACCTGTTTTGACTTTCAAAGATATCCAAGAACCATTAAACGATATGGCCGAATCTAATTATGGACAACAGGTAAGTTTATTTGGTAAAAATATAAAAACCATTGCACCTCTTATCGATACTTTGGTGAATCTGGTTTGTAGAGTAAATTTGAACAGTTCTTGCCAGAGAGGTCCGGATGTTTTCCCGTTTACAGGGAGAAAAGATTCAGCTTTCGGGACATTGAGTATTCATGATGCCTTACGTTCATTCTCAATTAGAACTTTTGTGGCTTCAAAAGATAATACCTATAACAATGAAATTTTACAGGAATTGTTGAATAGTAAAGAATCTAATTTCATCAATACCGATTATATTTTATAGTTTTAATAAAATAATACTCTAAACGCCTCATTTTTTGAATGAGGCGTTTTTTTTTATGGAAAAAGTTATAATGTAGTGGTAATTGTTTGTTTTTTAGAGGGGTATAAAATTTGGCTG
>DATEOV010000663.1:0-3236 GCA_035273645.1 Flavobacterium sp.
CCAGTTGCAAGTAAAGGTGCTATTCATGCACTAACAGTACAATTAGCAGCCGAATTTGGAAAACAAAACATTAGAGTGAATACCGTTGCACCAGGTGTAATACGTACTCCTATGCATGGCGATAAAGCAGATCAAAATGCAGGTTTACATTTATTAAATCGTGTAGGTGAAATTGATGATGTTGCAGAAATGGTTTATACTGTTGCCAAAAGTAATTTCATTACCGGAACAGTTATCAATGTAGATGGAGGTAAAGCCGCTGGTCATAATCTTAATTAAAACAATTGTAGTACAAGCTTCTTTATCCAATACTTTATTGGGTAAAGAAGTACAAAAAATAAATAAAATGAAAAATAGAATGAAATCATTGTTAATTGTAGTTTTTGCAATATTAAGTTTTGCAACATATGCACAAAAAAACACTAAAGCAAAAATCCTTTTTGTTTTAACATCCCACGATAAATTAGGTGATACAGGGAAAGCAACCGGTTCATGGATTGAAGAATTTGCAACACCTTATTATTACTTTTTGGATAAAGGAATTGAAGTAGTAATTGCTACACCAAAAGGAGGGCAGGCTCCTATTGATCCAAAAAGCAATGATCCATCCTTTCAAACCCCGTCAACTAAACGGTTTTATGCAGATATAAATGCTCAAAAAGCATTGAGTACTACCGTGAAACTTGAGGGTGTAAAAGAGAAGGACTTTAAAGCAGTATTCTATCCAGGAGGACATGGCCCAATGTGGGATCTTGCAACAGATAAGAACTCAATAAAACTCATTCAGGGTTTTTACAATAATAGCAAACCAATTGCTTTTGTATGTCATGCTCCGGCAGCTTTGGTAAATGTTAAAGATAAAGAAGGGAAATACCTGATTGCAGGAAAAAAAGTAACTGCTTTTAGTAACACTGAAGAACAAGCTGTTGAATTAACCAAAGTAGTTCCATTTTTATTAGAAGATAAATTAAAAGAAAATGGGGCAAACTATTCTAAAGGAGCTGATTGGAGTTCTTATGTAGTAGAAGACGGTTTATTGTTAACGGGTCAAAATCCGCAGTCTTCAGAAGAAGTAGCTTCTAAACTACTTTCTAAAATAAATTAATACAATCAACTGTTATTATTTCAAGTAAATAAATCATCACTGAGATATTAATTGATTTGAAGCTTAATTCTAATTTTTTGATTTGGTATAGTTTGAAACAACTATACCAAATCTTTGTTTTATGGTATTTAAGCGTATTGACCATGAGAAGCCATTTATCTCTCACATATTTTTTGTTTCATAAAAAACATATTCAAGGCTATAAAGTATGTGAAAAGGATAAAAGATTGCAGAATAAATCAGACCTTTAGCTAGGTCTTTTTAAAATTTTAAATTAAGAATTTCTATGAACAACCAACCCTTTAAAGTATCACCCTGGCTTATTTGGAGCAGTTCTTTAGCTATTGGACTTTTGTCATCAGTTCCTAAAATAGCAGAACTACATATAAAACCTGAAGAAGCATTGGTTAACTCACTTATTACCTTTTTGTTTGCCATTTTTGTTTGGTACCTTAATATTTATATGCTTCCCAAAACATATAAAAGGAATGACTCAAAAGGAGTGTCAATTTTAAGACTTTTATGGAACTTAATCGTTGGGATTGGTGTTATGCTGGCACTATCCTATTTGCAACAGTTATTGCTTCCTTATTTGGAATTTGGCCCTGCCATGTTAATGTTTGAAGTTCGAGGGGTATTTATTAATCTTATATTCTACATGTTTTTGCAAATACTTTATCAAAGTCACTATAACCAACAAGTTGGAGTCGCCTTTGAACGCTCTAAATCCATTAATCTAGGCGCTCAATATGAGTTATTGAAGCAACAAATTAATCCACATTTTTTATTTAATAGTTTGAACACTTTAAAATCTATGGTGGAAACGAATGATGAACACTCGGTAGAGTTTATTTTAAAGCTTTCGGATTTTTATAGGTTTACCCTTGAAAGCCGAAAACTTGATTTGATTAGATTAGGTGAGGAATTGCAGATTGTTAATGCTTATATGTTTTTACTTAAAAGCCGATTTGAAGCAGGCATTGATTTGACTATTAACGTTGAAGAAAAATATATGAATTCATTGATTCCTCCTTTTACGTTACAATTATTAATTGAGAATTGTGTCAAACATAATGTGGTATCACTAGACAAACCATTGCTGATAAAAATATATAGTGAACATGATTTTATTGTTATTGAAAATGGAATTCGACTTAAAACCAATTCTGAAGCTTCAACGGGTATTGGCTTAGAAAATATAAATCAGCGATACATTCATTTGGCAAACAAAAAGATAGAAATAACCGATGCAAATGATACATTCGCTATAAAACTACCATTAATATATGAACATTCTAATCATTGAGGATGAACTGAAAGCTGCAAAATCATTAGCAACAATGATTGCTGCCGTAAGACCCAACGCGAAAATTTTGTCTCAAATTCAAAGTGTGGAAAGTGCAATAAAGTTTCTTTCCGAAAATGAGATGCCCAATCTTATCTTTATGGATATTCAATTGGCAGATGGACTTTCTTTTGATATTTTCAAAAGTGTAGCTATTAATTGTCCTGTTATTTTTTGTACTGCCTATAATGAATATTCTTTGGAAGCTTTTAAGGCGAATGGGATTGATTATATACTAAAACCCTTTTCAAAGGAAGATATAGAAGTCGCTTTTGAAAAAGTGGATCAACTTAAAAACTATTTTCAACAAAATCTTGTACCTGATATCGGAACTTTGTTAAGTAGATTGGAGCCGCAAGGAGGAAAGAAGAGTTTTTTGGTGTTTAAACATAACAAGTACGTTACCGTTCATACAGATACAATAGCTTATTTCTGTATCAAACATGAGATGGTACATATTGTTTGTCTTGATAAGCAGGAATACCCGCTTAACCAATCACTGGATCAAATTTATTCACTATTATCGCCCTCTATGTTTTACCGATTGAACCGACAGTACATTATTAATTTTAATGCGATTAAGGAAATAGAGCCTTATTTTGCTCGCAAATTGTACGTGAAGCTAATCATACCAACTGAAGAAAGACTTTTAATAAACAAGGAAAGATCAAGTAACTTTTTGCATTGGATGGAAAATAGATAGTATTATTTTCTGTCTGTAGTTTTTGTTTTGATAGTAAGTAGTACAATGTTAAATTTTTAAAAGTATCATTTATTTCACAAACA
>DATEOV010000664.1:0-5332 GCA_035273645.1 Flavobacterium sp.
GATAACATTTTCATAAATTTAGACCTTTACAAATTTCAAATAAAACTTCAATTATGCATTCGACCAATCATTTAATTCTTTGTGTTCAAAAAAGTAATTGGTTTAATAATGCAATTTCCATTCTTCCTTTTTTCTGTATTCTAAGCTTTTTCCAATGCAGTTGCCAAAGTTATAAAGTCACTATAAATAATACTCTTAATTTTGAGCGTAATGAGGTAGTAACAATCGAGCGCAACGCATTAAAACATTTATTAAAATACTCCGAAACATTTATTCAGGTTAAAAATTTAGAGGATAACACATACTCTCCTACTCAATGGGTAGATACAAATAGTGATGGAATATTGGATGAATTTCTATTTGAAGCAAAAGTTCCTGCTAAATCATCTTCTTATTATTCCATACTAATAGACAGTGTAGCGAAACCCGAAACCATATCTGCTGCGTATTCGCTATTTGTACCTGAACGTTCAGATGATTATACTTGGGAGAATGATAAAATAGCTTTTCGGGTCTATGGCCCAAAAGGACAACAAGAAGCTTTACAAGGAATTGCAGGAAGTACTCTTTCCAGTGGTGTTGATATTTGGCTAAAAAGGGTTTCCTATCCTATAATTGACAAATGGTACAAAGAGCATCAAAAATCACCCGGTTATTATCACATCGATCATGGCGAGGGTTACGATCCTTATCATGTGGGGAAAAGCAGGGGAACTGGAGGAACCGGAATTTGGATGAAGGATAGCCTTTTGGTTTCAGAAAATTTCATAAAATACAAAACTATTGCAAATGGTCCTCTGCGTACTATTTTTGAGCTTGAATATGCTCCTTGGACCCAAGATAAAATTAGCGAGACAAAAAGAATTTCATTGGATAAAGGAAGTAATTTTTCAAGGTTTGAAATAAAGTTCAATTCTCCAAAACAAGTTTTGAATTATACTATTGGAATCTCCTTGCATGAAAATAAAGGAGATGTAAAAATAAATTCAAAAGAAGGAACTTTTAGAAATTTAGAACTTATCGACGGTTCTTTTGTTGGAGAAGGAATTGTATTGGCTCCATCGGAAGTTAAAACAGCTTTCACCCATATTTCTAAAACTGCAGACCAAAACCATCTTTTGGTAGTTACTAAACCCACAAAAAAGCTTATCTATTTTGCTGGGTTTGTGTGGCAAAAAAGCGGACAGGCCGCTACTCTTTCTGATTGGGACCACATAATAGAAAAACAAGCCTTGATTATTGCAAATCCATTGAAACTAAAAATAACCAACAAATAAAAACATATTATGTTCATTAGATTAAAACATTCAATTTTATTTATTACTGCAATTTTTTTGTCAGTAAATTGTAGTTATGCTCAGCATACAGACAACAAAAATTCATTTGACATAAAAAAACAATTCGATTATTGTGAAGCCCAAGCTTCAAAGACCTTAACGGAAATTCCAGATAACGGTACATTGCCAAGAAGTATTCCCACCGGAAGCAAAGAATGGAAATTTATTGATTATAAAGATTGGACAAGTGGATTTTGGCCAGGTGAATTATGGTATTTATATGAAGTAACCAAAGATAATAAATGGAAAATACAGGCTGATAAATTCAGCAGGTATTTAACACCACTTTCGGTAAGTAAAGCCAATGACCATGATCTTGGTTTTCAAATTTTCTGCAGTTTTGGTAATGGTTACAGACTGACCAAAAACAAAGAATACAAAGACATCATTTTAAAAACGGCAGATACTTTGGCCACACTTTACAATCCAAAAGTGGGAACCATTTTATCTTGGCCACATAACAAATATGGCGGGCACAATACTATTATTGACAATATGATGAATTTGGAACTGCTTTTTTGGGCTTCAAAAAACGGCGGAAATAAATCATTATATCCCATTGCTGTAAAACATGCCGAAACTACCATGAATAATCATTTCCGATCAGATTACACTTCGTATCATGTATTGGTTTACGACTTGGAAACTGGCAAAAAAATAAAAGGAATGACTGCCCAGGGTTATAGTGACAACAGTATGTGGGCACGTGGACAAGCATGGGCGATATATGGTTTTACAATGGTTTACAGAGAAACAAAGGAAAAGAGGTTTCTGGAATTTGCACATAAACTGGCTCGAGTATATCTAGACCGTTTGACAACAGAAGATTTAATTCCGTACTGGGATTTTAATGCTCCTGGGATTCCCAACGAACCCAGAGATGCCTCAGCTGCGGCGATTGTGGCTTCAGGGCTTCTTGAATTGAGTACTTATACCAATGATAAAAAACTGAAGGAGGAATACCTAGGAAAAGCAGAAAAAATGATTGTAGCTCTTTCCGACCATTACCAAAGCCAGGATGCCAATTCAGCTTTTCTATTGCATGCCACAGGACATAAACCAGCTGGAAGCGAAATTGACTGCTCTATAAATTATGCTGATTATTATTATTTAGAAGCTTTATTACGTCTTCAAAAATTAAAATAAAAAGCCGTTCGCCGCTAGTCTTATTAGGTATTTTTCTATTAAAAACACAGCACGTTAAAATACAGTTAAAAAGCTATTTTTCATTGACTTACGAGTTTTATAATTGTAAATTTGAGTGTGGTTCTGATTAATTACTTGAGCATATAATATCACAAATATTCAATATTAGAAAAAGTATTCTCAATAGTCAGCTATACCGAATTTAAGTATAAGTTAGATAATGATAAATCAGAACTTACAAAGGGGAGGGTGGTACATACACCCTCCTTTTTTTATTGGTATTCTAAGTATAACGTAATCTTACATAAACGTGTTTGATTCCTTTTTTATCTGAATCCCTTTCGTCAATTTCAAGAATATCGGTTAAGGATTTAAGTAGTGGAGTGAGTTTACTGAAACCGTAACTTCTGGGATCAAACTCAGGCTTTTTCTTTACGATTAGATTTCCAACATCGCCCAAGAAAGCCCAACCGTCATCGTCTCCAATGGCATCGATGGTATCTTCTATCAGCTCGATAGTTTTATTGTCGATTTTAATGGCAGTCTCTTTTTCGGGTATTTCTTTTTCGGGCGTTTTCTTAGTCCCCTTAGTCTCTGCTGCAGAAGTTGAAGCCGTTTGTTTAGGTTTTTTCTTTTTGATTGCTCCTTCCAAGACCTCAATAAAAATGAATCGATCACAGGAAACAATAAAGGGATTCGGTGTTTTTTTCTCGCCCATACCAATAACTTTCATTCCCGACTCTCGCAATCGAATAGCCAGTCTGGTAAAATCACTATCACTGGAAACAATACAAAAACCATCTACTTTACCCGAATACAATAAATCCATCGCATCGATAATCAAGGCCGAATCGGAAGAATTTTTCCCAACGGTGTAACTGTATTGCTGAATAGGTGTAATGGCGTGTTCTAGTAAAACCGATTTCCAACCGTTTGCATTGGGCTTTGTCCAATCGGCATAAATACGTTTGGTTGTTGGAGTTCCGTATTTGGCAATTTCCTCCATCATTCCTTTGACATTGCTGTAAGGAACGTTGTCGGCATCAATTAGCACGGCTAATTTTAGTTCTTTTGTATTTTGAGACATCTTTTCAATTTTAGATTGTAGATTATTAGATTCTAAATTTTTATGTTGAAATCATCATTCTTATTGCCATATTAATCGAACCTGATTCAAATATACGTGTTTTTATTGAAGAAAGTTGTTGATTATCGCATTAGCCCTGATGGAAATGGAAAGCCTCGACGGAATAAACCTATTTTTTCTTGTGGCGCAAGAGCGACTGGAGGAAGCTCCTTGCAGCACAATAGAAAAAAAGGTTTATGACGGAGAGCTTGTAATGGACAGCAGGAAATAGCTCCTACATCCAACTGAACTCAAAATGACAAGATTAGTTATTATAATGGTTTGGATTTGAAAAAATAAATATACTTTCAAGATGCTAATACATTATAAATAATTATTTTTGCACCCGATTCCGAAACTTCGGAACGAGACTTTAAATTAATAGTAGTAGAAATATATATTATGGTAAAAGATTTATTCGAAAGAATTCAAAACAATAAAGGACCTTTAGGAAAATGGGCTTCACAAGCGGAAGGTTATTTTGTATTCCCAAAATTAGAAGGAGACTTAGGTCCGAGAATGAAATTTCAAGGGAAAGAGGTTTTGAACTGGAGTTTGAATGACTATTTGGGTCTTGCAAACCATCCAGAAGTTCGTAAAGCAGATGCTGATGCAGCTATTGAGTATGGAGCTGCAGCCCCAATGGGTGCGCGTATGATGAGCGGACACACTAAATATCATGAACAATTAGAGAATGAATTGGCTGCTTTCGTAATGAAAGAATCGGCTTATTTGTTGAATTTTGGTTACCAAGGAATGGTGTCTATCATCGATGCTTTGGTTACAAGAAACGATGTGATTGTATATGATGTAGATGGGCACGCTTGTATTATTGACGGGGTTCGTTTGCATAGTGGAAAACGTTTTACGTACAAGCACAACGACATCGAAAGCATGGAGAAAAACCTGCAACGCGCTACAAAATTAGCTACTGAACAAGGAGGAGGAATTCTTTTTATTACCGAAGGTGTTTTTGGAATGCGTGGACAGCAAGGAAAGCTGAAAGAAATTGTAGAAATGAAAAAGAAATACAATTTCCGTTTACTTGTTGACGATGCACACGGTTTTGGAACACTTGGAAAAACAGGTGCCGGGGCTGGTGAAGAGCAAGACTGTCAAGACGGAATTGATGTTTACTTCTCTACGTTTGCAAAATCAATGGCTAACATTGGTGCTTTTGTGGCTGCAGATAAAGATATTATTGATTACTTAAAATACAACTTACGTTCTCAAATGTTTGCAAAAGCATTGCCAATGATCCAAACAATTGGTTCTTTGAAACGTTTGCAATTGTTGCGTGATAACCCAAGTTTGAAAGACAAATTATGGGAAAATGTAAATGCATTGCAAAATGGTTTACGTGAAAGAAACTTCAATATTGGTGATACTAATACTTGTGTAACACCTGTCTATTTGGAAGGAAGCGTTCCGGAAGCGATGGTAATGGTAAATGATTTAAGAGAAAACTACGGTATTTTCTTGTCTATCGTAATTTATCCGGTAATTCCAAAAGGAATTATTTTGTTGAGAATGATTCCAACTACTTCTCACACAATAGCAGATATTGATGAAACTTTGGTTGCTTTTGAAGCAATTCGTGAGAAATTAGTTAACGGAACTTATAAAGAAATTGCAAGTAGAACTACAGTTGATTTAGATGCTTAATTAGCAGTTTCAAGAATAATAGATTTCCTAAGTGGAAATTATGTAAAAAAATCCATTC
>DATEOV010000665.1:0-4897 GCA_035273645.1 Flavobacterium sp.
CAGGAACCGCTTCAATTATTAAATCAGCGCTCTGTATAGCTGTCTGAAGGTCAACCATAGGAGTAATTTTTTTATAAAAAATATCAACTTCCTCTTTGGAAATCTTGTTTTTTTCTGCAAGTTTTTGTAGAGACCATTTAATCTTCTCCATTGCCTTATCTAGGAATTTTTGTTCAATATCTCGTAATACTACTTTATAACCTGCCATTGCCGATACTTGAGCAATCCCATGACCCATAATTCCTGAACCTAAAACAGTTATATTTCTTATTGACATAATCAGCGGTAAGCTAGTATCAAAATATAACTTTTGTTTTCTTCCAGTTTACTTAATCTAAAATTCATCTGTGATTCTAGTTTGTTTTGTTCCCTTTCTTATAATTTTACTGGTTTTCTTTCCAACCGCTTTGTCTACCATTCTCAGTATATTATTATCTCTAGTCTCTCTTGCATAAATCAAATATATCCATGCACTGTCCTTTTCTTCAGTTTTCCTGATAACCCTACCTATTCTTTGGGCAATCTGATTAATGTTGGAAGTATTAGAAAGAATTATGGCTATTCTAACCTGAGGAATATCAAAGCCTATTTCCAGTGTGTGGACGGATAAAAGAGGATAAAAATCTTCTCCCCATTTTTCAAGGATCGTTTTCCGATCTTTATTGTTTATTTTTGAATGGATTATCTCAGATCTAATATTTTTCTTATCAAGGGTATCCTGTAACCTTTTGATTGAATCTATAGTCTCACTGAAAACCATTATCTTTTCATTATTATGTTTTTCAATTATGGAAACTGCTTTTTCTAATTTATATTTGGATGAATTCAGTAAATCCTTTCTCAATCTTACTTGGCTAAACCATTCCTTAGCATACTTTGAGCGCATTCCACCTTGATAAAGGATTTTTGAGATAACGCCTGGATCATAAGCATTTAGTTTGTATGAAATATTTCTTATGGATTCACTGGTTTTTTTGTATATATCTTTTTCTTCGCTTGTAAGACTTACTTCCATAGAAACTATTTCAGGTTTTGCTAATCTGCCATCATCTACGGCTTCCTTGATAAGGTATTTTTTTACCGGTGGAATTACTTCAATAATTTCCTTGTATTTTGGGTCTAACTCATTAATGGTAGCTGTTAGACCCAAAATCTTTTTTTTTGGATCAGCAGTAATTATTTCAAATAGTCTCTTGAAGGAGAAGGCTGTATTACTTAATAAATGAACTTCATCGAGAATGACTAATTTTGCTTTTTCAATTAAGGTATAATTATTGATTGCACTTTGATATGTAGATATAGTAATTTCTTTTCGATCTTTTCTCTCTCCATAATATGTCCCTACATATTCTCTTGAAATATTATATCTTATGAGTCTGTTAACATTTTGTTCAATAAGGACGATCCGAGGAACGAGGAATAGAATGTCAAAAGAATTTGTTAAATCTTCTTTGACTTTTGCATTCCTCATGACTTCTAAACATGCTCTTCTAGCGCTCTCATATGCTATTTCAGTCTTACCAGTCCCGGTTGAATAAATGATTGATCCCCTGTAACCGTTCTTAATCCATGAATCAACTGCCGCTACTTGATCTGGTTTTAGCACAAAGGGAAATTTGAGGGAGGATATGGCAGGAGACATATCACTATTTGTGTCCTTTTTTTATATAATCCTTCCACAATAAATAACTGCATTAAATTAGATAAACTAAATATCAATTTTACCTCAAGTTTTTTGAATTTGTGGCAGTTTTACAATAATTCTTGGAATTTAAATAAGGGTCTAGTCAACATAGAATGTAATTTATACTTTTTAAAATCTTGAGGATTTCTCAAAATTCTAATATTTATTTCGAAATATTGTGAAACTTATTAAATCCTCTCCAATTTCAAATCCAAAAATCGTTTTGATTATGATTCCTAATAGTCTAAAGAATTAATAGCTAAGGAAGGCTTAATAAGAGGAATTAGGTATATGAAGCAATAATAGATGGCTGTAATATGCAAAAAATGTGGCCTACCTGACGATTTATGTGCATGCGGAGAATTAGATAAAGAAGACACCCGAATTGTAGTAAGATTAGAAACACGACGGTTTTCTAAAACAACTACCATGATTGAGGGTTTGGATCCAAAAATTAATGACATTCACACAATTGTTAAAGAGCTAAAAAGCAGGTTGGCATGTGGCGGTACAGCAAAAGATGGTTTTATCCTTTTACAAGGTGATCATAGGGATATTGTCAAAAATTATTTAGTAGTAAAAGGTTTTAACGAAGCTTCTATAGAAGTAATGTAGATTCATAATTTAAAGAAAAGACCTGTGTTAAATAGATTATCTTTGAATACAGTCTTAAAATTTGTAGATGATATACTATTCGTTTTCATTATCTTGGTAACGACTCTTTCTTTTTTTATAGGAATCGTTTTAGTTTTTTTCACTAACATTGGCGGTAAAGTCCAATGGTATAGTGATGTTCCTCTTGATTTTTTAATATTTGGTATTTTTGGACTTAATTCAATAAGTTTCAACTTGGGTATTTCCTTTATGTTTTTTTGGGCCGCTTCCTTGGCATGTTATGTATTTTGTTTATTAAAACCTATTTCAATTCTTCACTTATCGTCAGTCAAGAAGCCATTTCAAATATTTGGGCTTAAATGGATCAAAATCCAGCACGATAATTATCTTGTCTTAACTATTTCTTGGTTTTCAGGCTATTTTGTACTCTCAATTTTGATTGATGTTATACAACAGCTATTTGGTGTAACGCTAGGGGAACCATTAATGGCTAACCCGTTATTGTCCTTTTTTTATTTGTCTGCAGCACCTCTGAATGAAGAAATATTCTTTAGGGTTCTCCTTTTAGGGTTACCTTTGTTCCTATTATTTGTCCCATTTGGTAAAGGCTTATTCCTTTCAACACTTTATCATCCATACAAAAATATTTCGTATAAAAAAGGAAAATACACTACAATAGGAATAGCAATAATTTTTGTATTGAATGCGCTAGCTTTTGGGTTATCTCATGTATTATTTGGCGGTGGTTATGAAATCGGAAAAATAACTCAAGCTTGGTTAGGGGGCATTATAATAGCTTGGTTATATTATAGGTATAGCCTTTCTTCAGCTATAATCTTCCATTGGATTTCTAATTTTGTTTTTTTTGCATACAGTATTTTTGGATATTATTTGTTCCAAAGTCCTTGGAACGCTGAATCCGACAATGTATTCCTGGCTATAGTATCAGTGGCTTTCATAGTGATGGGTATCATATTTTTGTATAGGCTTTCCGAACAATTGATTAAAAAATATTTGAAAAAGCCAAAAATATGAATTTTTTCACAGTTTCAAGTGAGTTTTAAGTCCTTTATACCGATTTCGGATAGTAACTTCAGTGACACCAGCCGCTTCTGCTACATCTTTTTGGGTTTTATTTTCACCATTCATTACACAAGCTACATACAGGGCTGCAGCTGCTAGACCCATCGGATCCTTGCCGGCTGAGATCTTGCCTTCTTCTGCTTTCTTTAGGATTTCTAAAGCCTTTCTTTTGGTTTTCTCTGTAAGACCGGCTTTGCTTGCTATCCTTGCAACACATTTTACTGGATCAACCACAGGCATTTTAAGATCCAATTCTCTAATCAGTAATCTATAACATCTTGCGACGTCCTTCTTTTTTATGTTGCTTGCATTTGCAACATCTTTTAGTGTTCTGGGCGTTTCAGTATCTCTGCAAGCAGCATAGAGTGCAGCTGCAACTAGTGCGGAGATAGATCTGCCCCTTACTAAACCCTTTTCTAAAGCCTTTCTATAAACGTAAGCAGCTTTTTCAATCACTGCATCACCCACTGCTAATTTATCTTTTAATCTGTCCAATTCACTAAATGCTTGTCTGAAATTTCTATCAACAGGTTCATGAACCTGACTCCTGCTATCCCATGTTCTTAATCTTTCGATGGTGCTTTTCATAGATGCAGATAAAGGCTTCCCAGAGGCATCCTTATCTACTGGTCCGATAATCGTAGCCAAGCCCATATCATGCATAGCCAAAGAAGTGGGCACACCTGCTCTGCTTCTATCCTCGTGTTCTTCTTTGGAAAAGGCCCTCCATTCTGGTCCGGTTTCTTCTATCCTTTCGGTAACTACAAAACCACAGTTGCCGCAAAACATTTCCCCAGTTGAATTGTCTGTAACCATTGGACCCTTGCCACATCGTGGACACCGGTCACCAAACATAGAAATATCTTTTACCAATATTTATCACCATAAAACTTATAAGCTAATTCCACATCTATTTATATCTTTCCTTACATATAAATATATCGGAAATTATCGAAATAAATAAATTAATACTTTGCTTTGGTTCTCTTTCTCCTCTCTACTTTAGCATATTTTTTGCTCTCGCTTCTTTGTGAACTGTAAGCATGAGTTCTTTTTGGACTTTTATCGCTCATAGATTAAAATAATAAGCGATTATTTATATACTATAGTTTTTCCCAGTTGGGATGGCCAAAACTAAAATAATGAATTTATAATGCATTCTTCCTTCAGTACTTTATTCATGAGGAATATTTTGCACGTGCTGGCCTTTTTGACTGCACTTTTCGCTCTCGTCCTTTTCACTTCCTATAATTATGCCTTTTCTCAAATGAATCAGACAGGCGGATATGCTGACCACGTCAAATTCATAAGGTTTTCTAATGAAAATGTCGCATACCAGGAAGTGAGTAACGGTCATCTCGACACTTACTTTTTTCAAATCCCATTACAACTTGTTGAATCAGCTAAAAAAAACCCAAACCTAGAAGTATTTGAGAAGGAGGGCCTCTCTTATGGGTTATTATTAAATCCTTATTATGGAAACCAAACATTCAATCCTCTCTCGATCAAAGAAAT
>DATEOV010000666.1:0-2464 GCA_035273645.1 Flavobacterium sp.
GGACAAAATTGACACCACGGAAAAAGATTTTGTCATTATTAAAAATGAAAGATTACCTGTTGGGATTACTTATCGCAGAGAATTGATAGATAGATTGAAGAAATAATCTTTTTATCAATTTTTCACTAACTGCATTCCTCCAGATTGGTAGATTCACTCCTTTAAAAATTAACCATAAACTAAGTTATAGTTCTGCAATAAAAACAAGGTATTAATAATGCAATACTTGAAAATTGAGGAGCAAGAAGAAGTGCAAAGCTATTTGTCAGATAGCATAAACCTGCAATTGACATTGGAACTCCAAATGTTTTGGTTTAACTTGACTGCTTTGATTTGCATGCACAACAATAGTGAGCAGATTTACAATATTTTGCCTTTATAGAAAATATTGATGAATTTTTCATTTCTAATAATAACTTAGAATTAAATTATCCTTTTAAGTACGAATGTTTTGACCCTTTGGAATCGATATCCTTTTTCTGTCTCTTTTTAAGAGACAGAAAAGAAAGATACGAATGTATAGCAGGACTGACGAAGGAACTGACAAGATAAATCATTCCAAAAGTGGTCACTGTATTGACTAGAGTAATTGATTTAGTTTTCTGAGGAATGTTGAACTTTATGAACGGCAGTATCATTGAGAAAGGCAAAAATGAAACCACAAACAATGGGAACAATCAACTCTAATATTGGGTGAGGTTCAATTTTTGGATGAATTCCAAAGAAGACAATAAGCCCTAAAAACCAAGCAGGAATATTATTTAAACTTTGTATTTTGGAAATATAGGCTAAAGATCCAATGAAAAGAAAGATGGAGAATGGTAAGCCAAATGCACCAATATAGTTACTGAAATATGTTCCTGTTAAGAGAATCATCGCACCCATTAGTATTCCTAAAATGATTTGTATAAAAGCAAAAACTGAGTTTTTTATGTTTCGTCCAAAAATGTAATAGCTTACCCATGCTATAAACATTACCCATGTGGGCCATTGAGCTGCGAATGAAATGGAGACAGCTACTGCTCCAAAAAGCCCAAAAATTATCGCGGTTTGAAAAGTCTTCATGATTTTAAATATTTTAATTGTTTATATTAATTAAGCCATTCCACCATTAACTCCAATGTTTTGAGCTGTAATCCATTTGGCATCATCACTGGCTAGAAAAGCAACGGTTTTGGCAATATCTTCGGGCTCTCCAAGGCGATTAAAGGCAGAAAGAGAAGCCAATCTATCTATTACTTCTTGCGGTTTTCCGTTGGTAAAAAGTTCTGTATTTGTTGGCCCAGGTGATATGGAGTTAATATTAATTCCTCTTGCGCCTACTTCTTTTGCCATAACTCTGGTTAATTGTTCAACAGCAGCTTTTGTCGCCACGTAAGTGGCATAAGATGGCAACATGATGCGGTTAACCGAAGTCGAGAAATTGATAATGCTTCCGTTATCGGCAAGACGAGTGGCGGCTTCACGTAAGGTGTTAAAAGTCCCTCTCACATTGATGTCAAATTGTCTCGTAAAATCTTCATCGGTGGTATCTTTTATCAATTTGGTAATCATAATACCTGCATTGTTTACCAATACATCAATTTTACCGTAATGCGCAATGGCTTGATCAAACATGTTTTTTACTTCCTCTGATTTACTTACGTCTGCTTGTAGGGTAATTGCGTCGCCTCCCGCTTTTTTAATTTCGGCTACTGTTTCTTCTGCGGCTTGTACACCACCAGCATAATTTACTATTATTTTTGCGCCTGCCTGGGCTAAATTTTTGGCAACTGCTGCACCAATTCCTCTAGAAGCTCCTGTTACTAAAATTACTTTGTTGTTTAAATTTTTCATGATTATGTTGTTTTAAAGATTATGTTTTGTTGTTTTAATTTTTTGATACAAAGATTGTTGTTATTTTTTTTTAAAAATGCAAATTCTAAAGGATAACTTATACATTTTACAGATTGATTAATAATTTGCCTGTCCAATGTCCAGACGAGTGATTTTTCCGCTTTCATTTAATTGAAATTTGAAATAGGTTTTAAAATTTCCCCATAAATCACTGTGAAACTCTCCATAGACAGTAAGCGAATTGTTTTCTATTTTGTCAATAGAAGTAAAACGTTCATGACCTATTGCTCTCCCAAAAAAGCGTTTAAAGTTCTTTTTGTTTCCGTCATCATATAGTTCTGCATTCTCTGAGAACAAAGAGAACCATGTAGTTTCGTCTGCATCTTGTAATGCTTTGATGGCTTTTTTTACGATTGGGTTACTGATTTTATCCGTGTTCACTTTTTCTGTTTTATTTACGGATTGTCCACAGGCAAAGCATGTAAAAAGGAATCCTATTAATACTGTTTTCATATTCTTCTTCTATTAGTTAGTGGCTCCACCGTTTACCAATAAGTGTTGTCCATTAACGAATGAAGATAGATCGCTTGCGAAGAACTCTGCAACATTGGCCACATCTTCTACTTCA
>DATEOV010000667.1:0-4164 GCA_035273645.1 Flavobacterium sp.
AGACAAAAACATACTTTCTGAATCAATTAATTAATACAATACTCATACCAAAAAGGAGTTTTGGTAAGTTTTGATGAAAACACAGAAATTAAAAATTATGTTAACTAGCCCAAAAAATCAACATAATTACATTTTAACAAAAAAAAAGCATCAATATTTTTATTATTCTTTAAATACAATAAAAAATATTGTTTTCAAAAAAAGGACATAATTGTCATTTGAAGAATCAACATTTATAAAATAAAAATTTCATACTTTTATTTAACAAGATTATTTTTATATTTGTAATTAATTTTTTAGAACATCTAATAGAATAAATTCATTTGATGCTTTAAATACAAATCAATTAAAAAAGTAAAACCTTTTTTCAAACACAATTACTAACTAATTTTATAAAAAGTCATGAAAACAATTCTTAAAAAATTTGCCGCAACATTAGCTTTTTTTACAATTGCATTCTCTGCAAATGCCCAAAAAAACTACACGTTAGACGTCAAAACAAATTTTGCCGTATTAGGAACTTCAACAATGCACGATTGGGAAATGAAATCTGGCTCCAAGCAAGGAACTGCAAACTTAACAGTAACCGACAATAAATTAACAGCAATCACCAGTATTAAAATCACACTTATGGCTGAAACTCTCAAAAGCGAGAAAACTAAAATGGACAAAATTGCCTATGCAACTTTAAAAACAGATAAAAACAAAAACATCCTATATGTTCTAAAATCTGCTGAAAAAGTAAATGAAACCACTTGGAATCTAACCGGAACTTACACTATCGCCGGCGTGAGCAAAGAACATAAAACCCAAGTTAAAACATCAGTTGCGAATGGCGTTGTAAATTTACAAGGAACAGACAAAATAACTTTCAAAGAGTTTGGCATGAAATCCCCAACCGCTATGCTAGGCACAATAAAAACTGGAGAAGATTTAACGATAAAATTTAATCTTAACTTTAAATAAAAAACCATGAGAAAAATTATATTTTTTACAGCTGGTATATTATCCCTGACCTCTGCTACTGCACAGATTTCTTTTAGAAAAATGCAAAACATGATTCCACGTAGCAAAGATGGATTGAACGTATTTGACGTCAAGAAGGATGATGTTGAATTTGATGGCATGAGTGTAGATCTTGGCGGTGCTTTTGCAATGCAGTTCCAAGGACTAAAATCATTTAACGACCAACAAGAAGGCACATATACCGCTCCCAACGGCGCTTTAATTTCTGGTAATGCCGGCACCACTGGTTATAGACTAAACGGCTTAGAAAACAACTTCAATTTACCAGCAGCCAACTTGACTTTTGGTGCTCAATTAGCAGATGGTGTGCGTGTAAATTTAGATCTCTACCTTGCTTCAAGACACCATAATGAAACTTGGGTAAAGGGGGGGTATTTACAAATTGACAAATTGGACTTCATCAAAAAGGGATTATTGGAAGATGTAATGAAATACACTACCGTAAAAATCGGTCAAATGGAGAATAACTATGGTGATTCTCACTTTAGAAGAACTGACAACGGTAATGCCCTCTTGAATCCTTTTATTGAGGCCAATATCATGGATTCATTTCAAACTGATATGGGAATGGAAGTGTACTACATTAGAGAAGGCTGGATAACTATGTTAGGAATTACAAATGGAAAATTAAACCAAGGTGTTGCTGAATTTATTCCAGGCTCTGCAACCCCAACTGCTCCAGATCCAAATACTACTGTAAGTCCAACTGTTTTAGCAAAATTGGGTTATGACAAACAATTAAACGAAGATTTGAGAGTAAGAATCACAGGATCCTACAATCACAACGCCAACATGAGCTCAAACCCATGGGGTTCTGATAGAGCTGGTAGCCGTTACTTTGGAGTCATGTCACACCAAGCTTATATGTATAATACAACTCCAATAGCAAACAACTTTGATCCTGCTTCTAATGCCACTACAGGTAGATTCAGCCCAGGATATGCAAACTGGTATACTGCATTCATGATTAATCCATTTATCAAATACAAAGGGCTAGAATTCTTTGGAACTCTCGAATTCACAAGCGGAGGTGATCATAAAGGAACTGATGACTCCCGCAGTGTAGATCAATACGCAGCCGATTTAGTTTACCGATTTGGAAAAACAGAACAATTTTATATTGGCGGAAGATACAATATCGTTTCAGGAAAATTATCAAACGCTTCTGATAAAGTTGAAGTAAATAGATTCGAATCTAGCTTAGGTTGGTTTATGACTAAAAATATTATTGCTAAATTAGCCTACACAAATCAAAACTATTCAGACTACTCCCAATATAGCGGAAACAGTTTAAACGATCTTTACGGAGGTAATTTTAACGGGATTATGTTTGAAGCGGCCATCACTTTCTAATATGAAACAAAGAATATTATTTACAATTATGGGTTTAGTTCTTTTCTTTTTACTAGGAAGAGCTAAACCCATTCCTTTATTTGATACCGACCCAAACATCATAGTTATAGACAAACTGGAACTAGAAATTCTGGGGAATTCCACCGTTGGAAAATACAATTGCGCCAGTTCACTTTCTTTCAAGGACACCATTTTTTTAAACTCAAATACTAAAAATAGTTTAAAATCTGAAATTCCTATGGGCAATTTTGAGTGCGGTAACAGAATTATGAACAAAGACCTTAAAACCACTGTTAAGGCAACCAAATTCCCAAAAAGCACTGTCACTATAACCAACATAAGACCTTTTGGAGCCAATTACAAATGCAGTTTGAATTTTCGCATAACTGACAAAACCCTTTCGTACCAAAACCTAGTTCTAAAAAATACCAAAGAGAATCTTGATGGAACTGTATCTGTTAAATTTTCAGACATTGCCCTTGAACCACCAACTAAAATGGGAGGTATCATAAAAGTAAAAGATGAATTCGTGATTCACTTCATCTTGTTTAAACTATAAATTACTCAACTACCTTACTTCTATTTCCTATGGACAAATGTTCTGATAGGATTTTTGTATTTATAATAAGTTCTAAAAAAATCTCATACTTTTAATTTAAAGCCAAAACATTAAACCATTCACAAAATCAAATATAACTGCTTTTTTATAAATGTTAAATGAATAACTTTGCGCCAAATTTCAACAACTCACAAAATGCATTTTATTTCCCAAGATTTAGAAGATTATATTGAGCAACATTCTGAAAAAGAACCAGAATTACTGGCGGCCCTAAATAAAGAAACTTATCAAAAAATACTATTGCCGCGAATGCTTAGCGGTCATTTTCAAGGACGCGTTTTGAGTATGCTGTCCAAATTGATTCGACCTGTAAACATTCTTGAAATTGGTACTTACACAGGCTACTCGGCTCTTTGTTTGTGTGAAGGCATGCAAGAAAATGGGCAATTACACACAATTGATATCAAAGAAGAATTGGTTGATTTTCAGCGCAAACATTTTGACAAATCTCCTTGGGGAAATCAAATTGTACAATATTTGGGTGAAGCCGTTGATATCATCCCAAACCTGGATTTGAAATTTGATTTGGTTTTCATTGATGCCGACAAAGAAAATTACTTAAATTATTTTGAAATGATTCTGCCAAAAATGAATAAAGGCGGCATCATTTTATCCGATAATGTGCTATGGAGTGGTAAAGTCCTTGAACCAATACATCCTAATGACATCAGTACAAAAATACTTGTAGAATATAATCAATTGCTTAAGAATGATCCTAGAGTGGAAACTGTTTTGTTGCCTATTCGTGATGGGTTAACAGTAAGCAGGGTACTTTAGATTTAAATTTCGCTTTTAAATCTAAAATCACATTCCCCTAGCACTGATTGCTTCACCAATTCGCTTCGCTCGTGTGAAGCGGCATCCTTATTGTTTTTCCTTTAAAAACAATAAGATACAGTGAATAGCAGGAATATCTCCTTATTAATGAGAAACTAACTGCTCCTTTTTACTTGGGAATTTTTTCTGAACACCCATTGGTATGCTTTATACATCAGATAACCCATAATTAGTCCGCACAAATATCCCGAAAGAATATCTAATGGATAATGCAGACCTAGATAAATTCGGCTATAAGCAAAGATTAACGGCCATAGAAACAACAACCCAAAATACTTGAATTGATTCTTGAAAATAAGATACAAAAAGGTAGCCACCGCCATAGTATT
>DATEOV010000668.1:0-4660 GCA_035273645.1 Flavobacterium sp.
CTAAAAATCAAAACCATCTTCGCCTTTTAAAATAAAAAACCATCCCAATTACTACCGAGAACATAAAACTCACAACCAAATAATATCCATTGTGATATCTCAATTCAGGCATATTGTCAAAATTCATTCCATAAACCCCAACAATAAAAGTAAGCGGGATGAATATTACCGAAATAACGGTCAGCGTTTTCATAATCTCATTCATCTTGTGAGCCTGTGCAGCAAAAAAGAAATTAGATGCGCTCTCCAAAGATCCCATATCCGATTCAATTTGTTCCAAAAGTTCTAGACACTTTTGATGCAAACGGGTAAAAAAACTAAAATTATCAGGATCAATTTCATTAAATACATTATCCTCCTGTATGCTTTTTATATCATACAAAGAATCACGAAGCGGAATAATGGAACGTTTTAGAAAATTAAAATTATCCCTATGGGTTTCTATTTTTTCTAAAATAATGGGATCGGCACTGTTCTTAGTGAGATCTATCAAATCCTCTATCTTATTTTCTTCATTTTCAAGTGTTATATAAAAATTTCCTATAATGGCATCCAACAAAATAAACAATAGATAATCGGCTTTTTTTGAACGCACAATTCCAGAATTGGTCCGAATACGTTCCCGAATGTGAGTGAAAAAATCACTTCTTTTTTCTTGGAAGGAAATTAAAATTCCTCTTTTCAACAGAAAACTAATTTGCTCCACTTTAATTTCATCAGAATCTTCCAACGGCAGCAATGACTTTATATTAAAAAACAAAACATCACTTTCTTCTTCTAGTTTTGTTCTTTTGGTTGTATTCAAAATATCTGCCAACATAAAATCGTCTATATTAAAATGATTTGCTATTTCTTTAAGCAAATCAAGATCAGTCAATCCATGAACATTTAACCAATTTATCTTTGTCAAATTTATGTGCTTTTCCAAAAAACTAATAGGAGCATTATCATATTCATTTACAACACAATCGTCATAAACAAACAATTGCATCTCAACCTCTTTATTTTTATGCACACCAGTATATTCGAGTGTATATGGCTGTAATCGTTTACCTTTCTTGTATTTAATTTTTCTCATAAAATAATTTGTATAGTAATATTACAAAAAAAAACAGTATGTTCTTGACTTTAAAACATAAAAAACCGAGCTATTGCTAACTCGGTTCCATTAAAAAAAAATACTTTTTTACTATTCAGTTATAACTGTATATGGCAAATTTGTAAAAACACCTTGAGTAACTTTTACGACATCTGGAGTCACAATTTCTGTTTGTAACGCCCCCCCTTTTTCATTTTCAAAACTAAATGTTCCAGAAATCGTCTTCTTATCCGTATTAATGGCTGTAATTGTAAGTTGACCACTTACCGGTAAATGCTCAGTATATGTATTAGCACCAACTATATAGGTGTTTAGAAATAATGCATTATCCGTTTCAAAAGAATAAGAACGAACTGGCATTCCCTTTATTGTTGTTAACTCACTTGAAATTGCCAATGATAACATTTGTTTACCATCTTGAGCACTAATATCAAAGCGTTGTCCCTCCATGCTTGCTGATTGTATCAACGAAACATTAATAATTTTTGTCCCTGTCCAAGGAGTTCCATTAATAGTAGCAGTTATAGAGCCCACAGTAGCACTTTCGGAATCTTCATCTTTACTACATCCAACAAAAACTAATGACATAACTAGTAACCCAATTCCGATGATTTTCTTCATAATAATTTTACATTTATTTTAACAAATAAAAAACTATTATTTTTAAAAACCAAGAAAAACAATACGTAAATAATAACACATTAATATTCAGATTATTCAAACAAAAAAACCGAGCTATTTCTAGCTCGGTTTTCCATTTATTATGTAGTAGAGACAAGATTATTCACATCTCTACGAGAAATAATTATTTTACTTCTTCGAATTCAACGTCTTCAACATTGTCTCCTTGTGCTTGAGCTTGTGGCTCAGCAGCTTGTTGACCTTGTTCTCCTTGAGCGTACATTGCTTCAGTAGCTGTTTTCCAAGCTGCATTGATGTTGTCAAGAGCAGTTTGAATTGCAGGAATGTCTTGAGATTGGTGAGCCATTCTCAATTCAGTCAATGCATACTCGATAGCTACTTTGTTATCATCAGATAATTTAGCTCCAAGTTCTTTCAATTGAGTCTCAGTTTGGAAGATCATTCCGTCAGCTTCGTTCAATTTTTCAGCTCTTTCTCTTGCAATTTTGTCAGATTCAGCATTTGCTTCAGCATCTTGTTTCATTCTTTCGATTTCTTCAGAAGTCAATCCAGAAGAAGCTTCGATACGAATGTCATGAGATTTACCTGTTCCTTTGTCAGTAGCAGTTACTTTGATGATACCATTAGCATCGATGTCAAAAGCAACTTCGATTTGAGGAACTCCTCTTGGTGCTGGTGGGATACCATCTAAGTGGAAACGACCGATAGTTTTGTTATCAACAGCCATTGCTCTAGCTCCTTGCAATACGTGAAGCTCAACAGATGGTTGAGAATCAGAAGCAGTAGAGAATACTTGAGCTTTTTTAGTTGGGATAGTTGTGTTAGCCTCAATTAATATAGTCATAACACCACCCATAGTTTCGATACCTAAAGATAAAGGTGTAACGTCAAGCAACAATACATCTTTTACATCTCCAGAAAGAACTCCACCTTGAATAGCTGCTCCAATTGCAACAACTTCATCAGGGTTAACTCCTTTAGACGCTTTTTTACCGAAGAATTTTTCAACCTCTTCAACGATTCTTGGGATACGAGTAGAACCTCCTACCAAGATAACTTCGTCAATATCATTTACTGTTAAATTTGCATTTTTCAACGCTTTAGCAACTGGTGCCATAGAACGTTTTACTAATGAATCAGTTAATTTTTCAAATTGAGCTCTAGTTAATTTTTTAACTAAGTGTTTTGGTCCTGAAGCTGTAGCAGTTACGTATGGTAAGTTGATTTCAGTTTCAGCAGAAGATGACAATTCAATTTTAGCTTTCTCAGCAGCTTCTTTGATACGTTGCAATGACATTGGGTCAAGACGCAAATCGATACCTTCTTCAGCTTTAAATTCGTCAGCTAACCAGTCAATAATTTCGTGGTCAAAATCATCTCCTCCTAAGTGAGTATCTCCATCTGTAGACAATACTTCGAATACACCATCTCCTAATTCAAGAACAGAGATATCAAAAGTACCTCCACCTAAATCGTAAACAGCAATTTTTTGATCAGTTCCTTTTTTATCTAATCCGTAAGCAAGTGCAGCAGCAGTTGGCTCGTTGATGATACGCATAACTTTAAGACCTGCAATCTCACCAGCTTCTTTTGTAGCTTGACGTTGAGCATCATTAAAGTAAGCAGGAACAGTAATAACTGCTTCAGTAACTGTTTGACCTAAATAGTCTTCAGCAGTTTTTTTCATTTTTTGAAGTGTCATAGCTGACAATTCTTGTGCAGTGTACAAACGACCGTCAATATCCACACGTGGAGTATTGTTGTCACCTTTAACTACAGAATAAGGAACTCTTTTTGCTTCTTCAGTGATTTCAGCAAAAGAATGTCCCATAAAACGTTTGATAGAAGCAATAGTCTTAGTTGGGTTAGTTACTGCTTGTCTTTTCGCAGGATCACCCACTTTAATTTCTCCACCTTCAACAAAAGCGATGATAGATGGTGTTGTTCTTTTTCCTTCAGCATTAGGGATTACTACTGCTTCATTACCTTCCATTACAGAAACACAAGAGTTTGTTGTACCTAAATCAATTCCGATTATTTTACCCATTTTTAATATATTTAATTTTTATTGTATACTTATTTTAACGGCTCGAAGACTCTAAGGCAATCTTTATGCCAATATAAAAAACCGAGTAAATTGTCAGTTTTCATTACAATTGGCATAAAACAATATGACAAACTGACATTTTAAAAATTATTTAGGCAAGACCACATTAGGAAAAGGGGCCAAATTCAGCAAATGCTTATTCGGCCCCTTTCCCCAATGCGGTCGGGCTATCCACGCTACTTCGGCAGCTTGCTCCAAACGAAGTTCACTGAACTCCGATGAAAATAAAAACATAGTGAAGCAATCCCTCTTGCGGTCCTAACATCATCAATCTGTGCCAGAAACTCAAATTTGACATATCTTTATATCCAAATACTACCAGCAATTAATTCAACTGTCAAATTAGAAAAACCAACATGAATCTGAAGGAGCATTACAATCGTCTTTACACCGATTCTATAGAAAAGATAAAAAACGATCATTATTCAATAGACAATCTTATTGATTCTTCTTCTGATAATCGATTTGGAATTACGGTATTAATCAGACCTTCATTTGAAGTGAAAAATAAAATTCAAGATTTTCTCAACGAACTTAAAAAAAGTAATCCTAATCAATATTATTACCCAAATTTGGACATCCACATTACCGTTTTATCCATTATATCCTGCCGCGATGGGTTTGATTTAAAGACTATCTCAATTCCCGAGTATAGTAAAATCATTCAAAAGAGTATCGAAGACATTAAAGGTTTAGAAATCCATTTTCAAGGAATTACAGCATCCAATTCTGCTATAATTATTCAGGGATTTACCAACAACAATTCGTTAGATCAATTAAGAGACAACTTAAGAAGAAATTTCAAAAATTCT
>DATEOV010000669.1:0-4368 GCA_035273645.1 Flavobacterium sp.
TATTATTGTTTTTTGATTGAATTCTTATTCTGCTCGTAAGGCATCTACTGGTTTTACGTTAATAGCTGTCTGTGCCGGGATAAATCCAGCCAATAATCCCGAGCCCACTAAAATTAGTAAGGCTATAAAAACTACCACTAAATCAACGCTTGGATTAATAAACATCATCCCATCTGTAGGCATTGTAGCCAAAATCATATTCAGTATTGCCAACAAACCCGTCGCTACTGCGATACCAAACATTCCTGCTATTATGGTTAGAAAAATTGCTTCCAATAATATTTGGGATCTGATGGCACCCGGCGTTGCTCCTAATGCTCGTCTTATTCCAATTTCGTTTGTCCGCTCTTTAACAACGATTAGCATAATATTTGAAATTCCAATAATCCCAGATAATAATACTAAAGTTCCAACAAAATAAGCGATGAATGTAAGCACATTGAACAGATCCTGTACTTTTTGAAATTCAGCAAACAAGTCAAAATTACCAACAGCTCTTTCGTCATCAGGATGAATGAAATGTCTTTCTCTCATAAGTGCCAAAATACCTGGCCGAAGATCTGTTATTGAAGCATTATCATTAGCAGTAATGGCCATCCAGCCTACTTTATCACCAAAATTAAAGGCTTGCTGAAATGTGGTAAAAGGGATAAATATGTTTTTTTGAGCCGATTCAGCGTTACCATTATTTTGCCCTTTTGACTTATACACTCCAACCACCATAAAGTTGACCCCATTTATTTTTATATAAGTCCCCAATACTTCTTCGGCACTCGTGTACAGCTCATTAATGACACCTGTACCTATAATAGCTACCTTACGTTTTGCCAATATATCCTGCTGATTCACAAAACGCCCTTTGATAATATCCATTTGCTCTTGTTTAACTAGCTCTGGATAATCACCATTAACGTTATAAGCTCCTGTTTTTGTTCCTCTGACAACATTATTCACTCCATTGAAATCACCCAATTGGTTACGAGGAGAAACATACAATAAATCAGGAAACTTTTGTTTTAAGGCATCAACATCACTGTTTCTAAAATCATATCTTCGAGTTTTAGGCAACCCTTTGTAAGCCTTTGAAGTAGTTTGCGTCCACATAAACATGGTGTTTGTCGCAATACCATCAAATCCTTTTCTAATACCATTTTCCAAACCATTGGAAGCTGCTAATAAAACCACCAAAATAAATATACCCCAAAACACTCCAAAAGCAGTCATTAGTGTTCGGAAGGTATTAGCAGTTAAAGCTTCTAAAATTTCGTTCCAGTTTTCTCTATCAAACATAATTATTCGTCTCTAAGTGCTACAATGGGTCTAATTTTGGCTGCTCTATAGGCAGGAACAAATCCCGCCATAGCTCCAGCAACTACCAAAACAATTAAGGTTGTAATCGCTACGGTAAAATCTACTTGAGGATTTACAAAATACTCACTTTGAGCATGGGGACCAATTAATTCTAAAAGTGCCAAACCAGTCAATAATCCAATAAAACCAGAAATAGTTGTAATAAAAATAGACTCATGCAAAATCATTATAATAATTGAAATTGGAGAAGCTCCAAGTGCTTTTCGAATCCCAATTTCCTTGGTTCGTTCTTTTACAATAATCATCATAATGTTACTAACGCCAACAACCCCAGCTATAATGGTACAAATACCAACCCACCAAAAAAATAGTCTAATATAAAGATTCAAATCATAAAATTTTTTGGCTTCAACAGTTGAGTTATGTATTCCAATAGCGCTATCATCATCGGGAGCAACGGTATTTTTACCTTTTAACAACGTCCCTAAATCTGCTGTGAATTTTGCGGCTTCAGCCAAAGCTTCTTCGTAAGTATCTTTCTTTTTAAGGGTATAAAACATATTACTGATTTTATCTCCTGCTCCATATACCTTTTGCGTTGTAGTCAAAGGCAAGAATACTCTTCCTTCTTCTCTCTCTCCTCCAGGATCCGTAAAAACACCAACTACTTTAAAATTAATATTATTCACCGTAATTTGTTCACCGATAGCGTTTGCCTCTTTGAAAATATCTAATTTTAATTTCATCCCAATTACGGCTACTTTTTCATTGTAAATCAAATCATTGGCATTTATAAACCGCCCTTGAACAACGGTAGCATTTTCAATTGCTAAATAATCTGGATTTACACCACGATATTGATAACTACCAGATTCCTTTCCATGCGAAATGGTGGCCCCCCAAGCATTAAAAGTTGACCCATTTCTATCAAATTGATCTCCATATTTTTGAACTGAAGCATCGTAATCACTATTTCTAAACTGTATTTGTCTTCCTGGATTCAATCCTTTGTAGGCTTTTGTCGTTGCTCCAGACCAAACTTCAATTATTCCAGCTGCATCACGTTCAAATGATTTTTCAATTCCGTTTTGCAAACCTTTTCCAACTCCAAGAAGAATCACCAAAATAAAGATACCCGAGGCCACAGAAACTCCTGTGAGAAAGGTTCTCAGTTTATTTTTGGCAATTGCCTCAAATATTTCTTGCCAACGTTCTATATTAAACATAAGAAGAAGCTCTAACTTGTTCTACCATTTTATCATCAATGATTAATCCATCTTTCAACACTACATTTCTTTTGCACATAGCGGCAATATCAGGTTCGTGTGTCACTATCAAAATAGTCTTACCTTCATCATTAATCCCTTGAATCAATTCCATCACTTCATAGGAAGTCAATGTATCTAATGCTCCTGTAGGTTCATCTGCCAATAACACTTTTGGATTGGAAGCCAAAGCTCTAGCAATAGCTACACGTTGTTTTTGTCCTCCAGAAAGCTCATTTGGCAAATGGTGTGAATGAGAAGCCAATCCAACTTTCTCAAGATATTTCATTGCAATCTCATTACGTTCTTTCCTCTTTAATCCTTGATAATACAAAGGCAAGGCCACATTATCCAATGCACTTTTATAATTAATCAAGTTGAAAGATTGAAAAACAAAGCCAAGAAATTGGTTTCGGTATTTAGAAGCTATAGTTTCATTTAATTTTTTAATTGGCACATTATCCAAAGTATAAAGTCCCGAATCGGCTTCATCAAGAATTCCCAGAATATTAAGTAAGGTCGATTTCCCTGATCCAGACGACCCCATAATAGCAACCAATTCCCCTTCTTTTATATTGAAATTAATTCCTTTTAGCACATGCAACTCGGAATGCCCCATCTTGTATGATTTGTGTAAGTCTTTAATTTCGATCATGATTTCATTTATTTAAAGCAATAATATTTATCTTCTAAAAAATAGCAATTAGAAAAATGAATTTAAAATTACTATTTTAATTTACAGGCTTTTCAATTATTTTTTAATAGCCCAAATATAATTCGCGTACCATCAATTAGTGTTTTCGGCCAATTTTTTCTTACGCTCATTTCATAAGACTTATATCTCACTAAAATGTTACACCCCTAATCAAAAAATATATTTGTTTTCTTAAATTTGCGCTCAAAACACCAAACAAATGCTAAAATCTCTTTCGAATCTAATTATTTTCATAACTACATTAGTACTAACAATAAGTTGTTCATCAACTTCCCAAAAAATAGAAGCTTTAAAACCCGAACCTGACGATGCAGTACCTCTGACCTATACGAATACACCTTCGTATATAAATTTACCCGTTAGTATTAAACTAAAAGACATTGAAAACCAGACCAACAACTTATTAAATGGTTTAATCTACGAAGACAATAACATTGAAGACGACAATATTGAAATCAAAGTCTGGAAACAGGCTCCAATAACAATTACCAATGACCACGGAAAAGAAGGTGAAAAAATAAAAACCGTTTTACCTTTAAAAGTTTGGGTAAAATACAGAATTGGAACAAAAACCATGGGTGTTGATTTATCAAAAACACAAGAGTTCAATCTAAACGGAATAGTCACTTTGTTGAGTAGCGTAAGTTTAAATAATTGGAGATTAAGCTCAAAAACAACTTTAAAATCATTAGACTGGGTTGAAAGCCCAACAATGACTGTTTTCGGAAAAAACATGCCCGTTACCTATCTCATCAATCCTGCAGTAAGTCTTTTTAAATCAAAAATTGAGAAAAGCATTGACACCGCCATAGAAGATTCCATGGATTTCAAACCCAATGTAATGGATGCTTTATCCAAAATATGCACCCCTTTTGAAATGAGTGAAACCTATAAAAGCTGGCTCAGAATTGTTCCAATAGAAGCATATTCAACCAATGCCAAACTAAAAAACGATTCCTTTTTACTCAACATGGGGATGAAATGCAATATGGAAACTTCGATTGGAAAAAAGCCTGAATCAAAATTTGAAGCGAACAAAATTGTACTTAAAGCCGTTGAAAAAATTCCAGAACAAAT
>DATEOV010000670.1:0-4440 GCA_035273645.1 Flavobacterium sp.
CCCAAAAAATCAATCCAAAGTAGCCTTGATCTCCAATGGTACCGGTATCGCTCCCTTTTTGGGAATGATCGAACAGAACAAGAAAAAAACTGAAATTCATATGTATTCTGGCTTTCGAAAAGAAACAGAAACCGTTGTGGGTTATAAAAAATTCACCTCAGAAAGTATTCAAAAACAACAGCTCAAAAGTTTTCATCTGGCATTATCCCGCGAAGACAACCATGATTACGTGATGGATCTAATAAGGCGTGACGGTGAATTTTTCAACGATTTACTTACAAAAGGAGGCGTTATAATGATTTGCGGTTCACTGGCAATGCAACGAGACGTAGAATCTACTCTTGAGAATTTATGTCAGGACAAAACTACCATGAGCATTTTGGATTACAAAGCGAATGGACAAATATTGACAGATTGTTATTAGTGTGAATAATCATTTGAATTATTTTATTTTGGAGCAGAAAGATTAGGCATTCTTATCGGCATTAGTCCCGCTATCCGTTGCAATCTTTTTATTTTTAAAGGAGAAATAAAAAGGATTTTCACTTCTATCGGGGCTAGAGAGATATTTTGTAATTATCCAAAAAAGAAAAAACAATAACAAACTTAGGTTTTATCAGATTTAAAAAGAAACTCCATGTCATCAAAACACCAATTATTATTTCTTTTTTTAATCCTTTGCAGTTTCACAAGCAACAGCCAAGTCTTGCGAAAAAGAACCACCCTACTTATGGGAGGACGATTTGACATCACCATTGTTGCTCAAGATTCCTTATCGGCAGAACAAAATATTGATGCCGTTATAGCCGAAATTACAAGAATAGAATATTTAATATCCGATTGGAAACCTACCACACAAATATCCGAAGTAAATCAAAATGCAGGCATCCGTCCCGTAAAAGTAGATCGAGAAGTTTTTGAATTGACCCAAAGAGCCATTAAATTTTCAGAAATGACCAATGGTGGTTTTGACATCAGCTTTGCGGCTATGGATAGAATTTGGAAATTTGACGGATCAATGACCACAATGCCAACTCCTGAAGCCATTAAAAAATCAGTAGAAAAAGTAGGATATAGAAATATAGTTTTAGATAGTGTAGAATCCACCATTTTTCTAAAACTAAAAGGAATGAAAATTGGATTTGGCGCATTAGGCGAAGGATATGCCACCGATAAATGCCGAACAATGATGCTCGCCAAAGGCATCAAAGCGGGGATTGTGAATGCATCGGGCGATATGAGTACATGGGGAAAACAACCTAGCGGAAAACCTTGGAATATTGGCATTACGAATCCCTTTAACTCCGAAAAACTTTTGGCAGTCGTTCCATTGGGACAAGAGGCGGTAACTACCTCCGGAAGCTATGAAAAATTTGTTGTTTTTGATGGAAAACGCTATTCGCACATCATCAATCCAGCTACGGGTTATCCAGCAACAGGACTTTGCAGCGTGACGGTTTTTGGACCTAACGCCGAAACAGCAAACGGCTTGAGTACATCATTGATGGTTTTAGGAAAAAAGGCAGGCTTGGACTTGCTCGGCCAATTCCCTGATTATAGTTGTGTAATGATTACCGACAATGGAAAAGTAGTAAAATCCAAAAACTTCCGAATCAAGAAATTTCATCCGCATCTTTAATACTCCTCTAGTTAATTTACTGAACAAATAAGCAAAAATATTTTTGGAACAACCTTAAATGTTTAGCGTTTTTATGCCCTGTTTTTTCAAACACAATCAATACAGAAAATCATTTTCTAAGTTTATTTCTTTGCATAAAAAAGATAGCTACCCAATTTCCAGACAAAATCTCACAAATTAAAGCTCCAAAATCAATCAATTTCAACGAGAATATACCTCTAAAACAGCATTTCACACAGAAATAACAGCTTTTAAAAGAAAACAAAATACTGAATAACAATTAGTTAAATATTTACAAAAATATTATTAATATTTAATCTAAATAAGTTTTGTAAATCCGTAGTTGAGTCTTACATTTGCATCGTTATTTTTAATTATTCCAAATAAACGACATGAAATATATTTTACTTCCCCTAACCTTCATCGCATTCTGCTTAAACAGCCAGGCTCAAGAAATAGCAAGTAACACAAGTAGTCCAAAAGATAATAGTCTTTACTATTTTTCAAATGACAGTATTAAATCTATCAATGACACTGTCAAAAACAAGAAAGGACAACAATTAAAAGAAGTTGTAGTTACTGGAAACAAACAACCAAAACCAGTTACAGCTTTACGCTCTGGATTAAAACCTATGGACACACCACAAAGTGTACAAGTTATAGGTTCTGAAATTATCGGACAACAACAAGCCATCAGATTAAGTGAAGTCCTAAAAAACGCCAATGGTGTATATGTAGGTTCTGCACGTGGAGGAGCACAAGAGTCCTTTTTCTCAAGAGGATATGATATGTCTGCCAATAATATGTTCAAAAATGGTTTTCGCTATAATGCAGGTTCTATACCAGAAGTTTCTTCATTAGATAGAGTAGAGTTTCTTAAAGGTAGTTCAGCTTTATTATATGGAAATGTAGCTCCAGGAGGAATTTTGAATTTAGTTACTAAAACGCCTTCTTTTAAAAGTGGCGGGGAAGTATCTATGCAAATGGGAAGTTACTCTTTCTACAAACCATCTGTAGATTTTTATGGTCCATTAAACAAATCTATTGCCTATAGATTTACAGGTTCTTATGAAAACTCAGAAAGTTTTAGAGATGTTGTAAAAAGAGAACGTATTTATGTTAACCCATCTTTACTTTTCAATGTAACCGATAAAACTCAAATTACAGTACAAGGAGATTTTTTAAGCGACGATTGGACTCCTGATTTTGGAACAGGAATAATCGGAACTGAAATTGTTGATGTACCTCGCAGTAACTTTTATGGAGCTCTTTGGTCAAATGGAAAAACAAATTCTGCTAGTGCATCTGCATTGCTGAATCACGATTTCAACAAAAACTGGAAACTTAATTTCAACAGTTCTTTTCAATCTTACGATAGAGAATCAAAATCAACAGCACAATTATCAACTGTTAAACCTAATGGTGACTGGACTAGACCATTGGTGCAAAATAAAAATTTAGAGCAAATACTTGGTGACCAATTGAGTTTACAAGGAAACTTTAATACCGGATCAATAAAACACCAATTGTTTACTGGAGTAGATTGGGAAAACTCATTTACAACTGCTTACACTTATACATTCACTCCTCCTAATTATGACACTATAAATCTTTATAATTTCGATCCATCAACACAAAGAAATGATATTCCAGATGGTAATGTTACGCAAATCGTTAAAACAGATACTAATCGTTTTGGAATCTACGCACAAGATTTAATTTCATTTACAGAACAAATTAAAGTTTTAGCTGGTATTCGTTGGTCTTGGCAAGAATCTCAAGCAGAAACTACCAATTTAGTAAAAAATACGGTTACTGAAGGTGCAAAACGTCCTGATAATGCTTTCTCTCCGAAACTTGGATTAGTATATCAACCAACAAAAGACATGTCTCTTTTTGCAAGTTACTCTAACTCATTTACACCAAATACAGGAACTACAGTTGACTTACAACCAATAAAACCTTCTATTATTGATCAATACGAAGCTGGTATTAAAAAAGATTTCTGGAGAGGAGTTTTGAGCACTAACGTTACAGTTTATCAAATCACAAACAACAATCTAGCACAAACCGCAGAATTCAAAGCTGACGGATCTGCAAATACTGATACCTCAATAAAAACATTGAGCGGAGAAACAAAAAGTAAAGGTATTGAAGTTGATATTACTGCAAGACCAATTGAAGGACTGAATATCGTTGCTGGTTATAGCTATAATGATATGCGTTACACTAAAACTTCTGGTTTAAACGGTAGTTTTATCGAAGGGGATCGTGTTGTAAGAACTCCCGCAAATACAGCTAACTTAAGCTTTTTCTATACATTGCAAACTGGAATGCTAAAAGGTGTTTCTCTTGGAGCAATAGGAAACTATATCGGAGAACGTCTTGGAGGTTGGAACGACCAATACAATAATGATCTTACTAAATACCCTGATGGAATCTATCATAGAGAAATTCCTTTAGATGGATACACAACTATTGATGTATCTGCAGGTTATACTTGGAGAAAATTCTCTATCCTTTGTAAATTGTCAAATATTACCAATGAGTTGAATTACACAGTACACGAAAACTACAGTGTAAACCCAATTGCTCCTCGTCAAGTATTGACAAGTATAAAATATCAATTCTAATACCTTATTTGGTTTTATATATTCAAACATTTTTTGCAATTTCATTTGCATAAACTTACAAACCTCGTTTAGAAATAAACGAGGTTTTTGTTTTGTAAAAAGAAAGTCTAATTTGACTATATTTGATAGGATTCCAATTAATTACAAAAAATCAATACCTAACTTAAC
>DATEOV010000671.1:0-3155 GCA_035273645.1 Flavobacterium sp.
ATTACATGTGTTAAAATTTTAATAAAAAATAAAGTTGAAAAGGGTTTTGTGATTTAATGTTTAATTATTACATTGCGCAACCTAAATTTTAATAATCACCTACTAGAAACTATGAAAGTAAATAAAACTATCCCCTTAAAGATGATGCTATCCCTGGCGTTAATATTAGGGCTAGCTAGTTGTAGCAAAAAATCTAAATCCGACAGTGCTTCGAGAGGTACAGGTTGGAATGTAAGCAGTTCTAAAGGCGGTTTTACAAAAGGATCTGCCCATAAGACTCAGGAAACTGGACCAGGATTGGTATTTGTAGAAGGAGGAACTTTTACAAGAGGATTAGTTCAAGATGATGTAATGCATGATTGGAATAATGTTCCAAATCAACAACATGTTATGTCTTTCTATATGGACGAAACAGAAGTTACCAACTTAATGTATCTTGAATACCTTGAATGGTTGAAAAAAGTTTACCCTCCAACAGAAGAAAATTATAAAAACATTTATGAAGGCGCTTCGCCAGATACTCTTGTTTGGAGAAACAGATTGGGTTACAATGAAACAATGACCAATAACTATTTGAGACATCCTGCTTATGCTAATTATCCTGTTGTAGGAGTAAATTGGGTTCAAGCTGTTGAATTTAGTAAGTGGAGAACTGATCGTGTAAACGAAGCTGTTTTAGAAAAAAACGGATATTTAAAGAAAGATTCTAAGACATTAGACGTTTCTGCTGAAAGTAATTTTAACTCTGAAACGTATTTAGCTGCACCTACATTGACTTACGGAGGAAACGAAGAAATTCTTTTGAAAGGAAAAGGAGCGTCTAAAAAAGGACCAAAACCAGACAAAAATGGTAATGTGGCTGAAGAGAAAAATGTATATGCTCAAAGATCGTCAGGGATTTTATTACCTGAATACAGATTACCAACCGAATCGGAGTGGGAATATGCAGCAGCAGCTGATGTAGGTCAAAGAGAATACAATATCTACAAAGGACAGAAGAAATATCCTTGGTCTGGTACCTACACTCGTTCTGGAAAAAGATCAAACAAAGGTTTCCAATTAGCTAACTTTAAACAAGGTAATGGAGATTACGGTGGAATCGCAGGTTGGTCTGATGATGGAGCTGATATTACAAATGCTGTAAAAAGCTATCCGGCAAATGATTTTGGACTATATGATATGGCAGGTAATGTATCCGAATGGGTAGCTGATGTTTACAGACCAATCGTTGATGTTGAGACAAATGATTTTAACTATTTCAGAGGTAACGTATATACCAAAAATAAAATAGGTAAAGACGGAAAAATTGAAGTGATCACTAATAAAAATGTTGTTTTTGATACATTAAGCAATGGTAAATTAGTGCCTAGATACTTGGCTGGTGAAATTGCTCAAGTGCCTGTTGATGATAATGAAACTTATTTGAGACAAAATTTCAGTACAAGCGACAATATTAATTACAGAGATGGAGATAAACAATCTAGTAAGTATTATAAGTTTGGTGGTGCTGATGCTGATAATGCAAAAACTTCAGAGAAAGAGATCATGTACAACGCTCCTAAGCACAATGTTAAAATTGACAGTTTAGGAAACATGGAAAGAAAGTATTACAAGTCTAGTAAAAGAACTACTTTGATAAATGATGCAGTTCGCGTTTACAAAGGAGGATCTTGGAGAGACAGAGCTTATTGGTTGGATCCTGCACAAAGAAGATTCTTCCCTCAAGATATGGCAACAGATTATATTGGATTCAGATGTGCTATGTCTAGAGTGGGTTCTAAATCAAATACAAAAAGATCACCTAGAAATTAATTTTTTATATACAATACGATAAAAGCCCTTTCATTAGGGCTTTTATTTTTTAAACTATATTTATATGGATATTAAATACATTCATAGTTTGTTTTTGAAATGCGATTCTGTTTCAATTGACACGCGAAAAATAGGTTCTAACTCATTTTTTGTAGCAATAAAAGGGGATAATTTCGATGCTAATACTTTTGCCAAGGAAGCACTTGAGAAAGGAGCGTCATATGTAATAATAGACGATAATAACTATTACATTGACGAGAGAACCGTTTTAGTTGAAAATAGTTTAATTGCTTTGCAGGAATTGGCTAAATTCCATAGAATTCATTTGAAACTACCTATAATTGCCCTTACTGGAAGTAATGGCAAAACAACAACGAAGGAGTTGATTAATGTTGTGCTTTCTAAAAAATTCAAAACTAAAGCCACTATTGGTAATTTAAATAATCATATTGGTGTTCCCTTGACGCTATTGTCATTTGATGAGCAAACCGAAATGGGAATTGTGGAAATGGGTGCTAATCACCAAAAAGAGATAGAGTTTCTATGTGATATTGCGCAACCTGATTATGGATACATTACGAATTTTGGAAAAGCGCATCTTGAAGGCTTTGGTGGTGTTGAAGGTGTAATTAAAGGTAAAAGTGAAATGTATCACTATCTTTCAAATAATGGAAAGTTAGTATTTGTGAATCTTGAAGATCCTATTCAGGTTGAAAAAACTAAAGCTATGCAGTTGTATTCTTTCGGTGTGAATAAAGGCTTTGCTAACGTGAATATAACTCGTGTAGAGGCTAATCCTTTTGTTTATGTGACTTATTCCCAAAACAGCATTTCGACTCATTTAATTGGCTTGTATAATGCAAATAATATTAATGCGGCAATTGCTATAGGGACTTATTTTGGTGTTGAGGAAAACGATATTAAACAAGCGCTTGAAAGTTATGTTCCCGAAAATAATAGGTCGCAATTAATGTCTAAAGGAACAAATGAAATTATTTTGGATGCTTATAATGCAAATCCGAGTAGTATGAAAGTAGCTATTGAGAATTTCATCCTTTTGGGCAAAGAAAATAAAATTGTTTTCCTAGGTGATATGTTTGAATTGGGTGATGAGAGTTTATTAGAGCATAAAGGTGTTGTTGATTTATTAATGAATCAAAATGATATTGTTTGTTATTTTATTGGTAAAGATTTTTATCAGAATAAAATAAATCAATCAAACTTTTTTTTCTTTGAAAATTTTGATTCTTTTTCGGATTCTATTAAAAGTAGAAAATTTGAAAATAACATGATACTCATTAAAGGTTCTAGAGGAATGGCTTTGGAACGAACCTTAGAGTTTA
>DATEOV010000672.1:0-2903 GCA_035273645.1 Flavobacterium sp.
AAAGTATATAAATTCTGCTTTAAATTATTGGCCAAATCATTGCTTAAAAAATTTTCTGATATACCTACTTTATTTTCTATATAAGTAGCAATCAAAGCTTCAAAACTATTTTCCATATCCATTTTGATGGACTTAAAATAATTCCAACGCAGCAAGGTAGACTAATTAAAATCAGTAATGCCTCTTTTAAAATAAATAACACGTAAAGTACTGATAATCAATTAATTTTTGTTAAATTTAATTCTTTTTTTAACTAAAAATTTTATTAAACATGAAAAATTGTATTGCAACAGTATTGTTGATTGCGACATGCATCACGTACGCCCAAAAGAAACCAAATGGTACTATTTATGTAGAGCATCCAGCTATTACTACGGTAGAAGACATGACCCAAGCATTTGTTAGTGGAAACACTGATAAAGTAGCCAGCTATTTGGCTGATGATTTTAAATATTATAGTGGAACATCTACCAATAAGGATGATAAAGGAATGGATAAAAAGGCTTATTTGAAGACAGTCAAAACATGGAAAGACAACATAGAATATTCAAGTATTAAAAGGTCCAAAGGTGCTTATCCTGATGCACTAGAATACAAAGATGCTGATCAAAAAGATTTAGTTTGGGTTCAAACATGGGAAGACGTAAAAGGTATTCAGAAGGAAACTGGTGTGAAAATTGATCGTCCAATTCACCGTTTATTTACTGTTGACAAAAACAATAAAATAAAAATGATGATTAACTATTCGACCAGCACTGTAAATGATGAAATCAATGAAAGTTTTGCGAATAGAACCAATGGTCAAATCTACAATCATCATGAAAACATCAATACTGTTCGAAAAATGGTGCATGCTTTTGAAAACAAAGATTTTGATAAATCCTATAGTTATTATGACGAGAAAGCTACTTTTGTTGACATCAATTCTCCCGATATAAATAAAGAATTCACCTTAGCAGAACAAAAGGAGAATGATAAAAAATTATTCGAAATATTTGATATTACAAGCATTGATCAAGTGGGATATCCTGATTATTTGCACTATGAATTGGACGATGCCCGCGTTGTACAATCATGGTGGAAAATTAGATTAATCCGAAAATCAGATAAAAAAAACATAGTTTTGCCTATGATGTTTATTGATACTTTTAATGATAAGGGGAAAATAATCAATGAAATTATGTATTACAGTGAAAAAGTATTAGAGGTGAAATAATGGAACTATTCAACAACTCAAATCTTAATCTAATTAAACACGGATTACACAAATTAGTACGAATTTCATTTTTGATAAAATTCTTGAAACAATATAAATAATTCGTACTAATTTGTGTAAATCGTGTTAACTTTTAATACTCTACTAGTTATAATCTGCTGATATAACTACCAAAAATATCCTTAAACTGATACCCTTCGCTTATACGGTCTTTACTCAGTTTTTTGTATTCAACCAATCCCCACAAAATGAATTCTTTCATGAAATAACGATCTCGCTTTTCTAATTGAGGTTGGTATTTTTCTATTAATTTTTCCAAAGGAGCAATACTTTCCAAAATAGTTTTGTATTCCTCATCGGTGCAATCATCTAATAATTCAAAACCGCTTTCGGTAAAAAACCAATCCAAAATATCGGTATATGGTGTTTTTTCTCCTTGCTTTTCCAATTTCTCAATTTTCGGAAAATAGGCTGGGAAAAAGGTATGAATTGCATCATTTATCAGGTGTTGTGCCACAATAGCGGCTCCCTCCTGCTCGCCTTCGTAAACCAATTCAACCTTACCGGTTATCGAAGGAATAATTCCCATAAAGTCGGACAAACGCAAAATCGTTTTATCTATTCCGGATCGTAAAGCACGGCGTTCAGCAGTGCTTAATAAATTTTCATAAGCTGTAATACTCAATCTGGCGCTTACACCACTTTTATTGTCAATGAATTCGCTTTCTCGCGCTTCAAAACTAATTTGTTCCAATAAATCTCTAGCCAAAGACGGAATGTAAACCAAGTCGCTTTGGGCCACGTCAAGTTTTGCTTCCTGTGTTGTAATCGTTCTGGCAATATTGATATCTTGAGGATAATGTGTCAAAATTTGTGAACCTATCCTGTCTTTCAAAGGTGTTACAATGCTTCCTCTATTGGTGTAATCTTCGGGATTGGCAGTAAAGATAAATTGCATGTCGAGTGGCATTCTCAATTTGAATCCGCGAATTTGTATATCTCCTTCCTGCAGTATATTAAACAAGGCTACTTGAATCCTTGCTTGTAAATCTGGCAATTCATTAATCACAAAAATACAGCGGTTGGCTCGGGGAATCATCCCAAAATGGATAACGCGATCATCGGCATAGGATAATTTTAAATTTGCAGCTTTTATAGGATCTACATCGCCAATTAAATCAGCGACAGTTACATCTGGAGTGGCGAGTTTTTCAAAAAATCGTTCGCTTCTGTGCAACCATGAAATTGGAGTTTCATCGCCTTTTACAGCAATGATGTCTTTGGCAAAGCGGGATAATGGATGAAAAGGATCATCGTTGATTTCGGAATCAGTTACATAAGGAATGTATTCATCCAACAGTTCCACCATTTTTCGAGCCAATCTAGTTTTGGCCTGTCCGCGGAGTCCTAACAGATTGATATTATGGCGCGATAAAATAGCCCTTTCCAACTCAGGGATTACAGTATTTTCAAAACCATGAACTCCTTCAAAAGTAGGTTGTCCCGATTTGATTTTAACTCTCAAGTTGTGACGCAATTCATCTTTGATGTTTTTGCTCACGTATCCTGATTTCTTTAATTCTCCTAATGTATTTATGTTTTCTATCTTCATATTTCTATTTAAGTTGCTAAGATTCTAAGTATCTAAGGTTCTGAGAATCTTGGTTTCATTAATTTTATTTATTTT
>DATEOV010000673.1:0-4193 GCA_035273645.1 Flavobacterium sp.
TGACCCTTGTGCCAATATACTAGGAAGTTTATTGGTCAAAACCCGTAGTTCTGGTGGATCTTTAACCAGTGAGCTAAAAGATTTTGTGGGGCCATTCCCTTTTGGAAATACTGAAACCCCACCAGAAATAAATCCGACAAGCCTTACTGATTGTTCAAACTCTGATAATACTCAGACATTCAATCTGAAAAGTCGTGTTGCCGCTGCCCTTTTGGATAAAGTAAAATTCTATCTTTCAGAAGCTGATAGAACCGCCGAAGTTAACGCGATTTCACTTGGGGATTTAGAAACTTACCCTGTACTTGCAAGTACTACTCCGACTACTTTCTATCTTCGCGCCAATACATCGTTTCTGGGTTGTTTTAGTACGGCTGAATTTACTATTAAGGTGAATGCAACGCCATTACTTGATCCAGTAAATCCTATTACACGATGCGATAGCTACACTTTACCTGCCCTAGGAACAATAACTGGAACAAACTTGGTATCTCCTAAATATTACAATAACAGTCAGGCTAATGGAGTAACAGAGATTACCGATTTAGTGTTAACCACTAGCCAAACAGTTTGGATTTATGATGAAACTGGTACTGATCCTAATTGTTCAGTTGAGACTAGCTTTATGGTAACCATTAATAAATCACCATCTCTTGATCCGGTAAATCCTGTTACACAATGCGACAGCTACACTTTACCTGCTGTAGGAACAATAACTGGAACAAATTTGGTATCTCCTAAATATTACAATAACAGTCAGGCTAATGGAGGAACAGTGATTACCGATTTAGTGTTGACCAGTAGCCAAACAGTTTGGATTTATGATGAGACTGGTACTGATCCTAATTGTTCTGATGAGACTAGCTTTGTGGTAACAGTTGAACCTTGCGGTTACGGTTGTACTCCTGGTTTCTGGCAAGGTGGTAAAGGTAAAACATTGTGGGATAATTCAAATGACCAAATTGCCCAAGCGGTTGGCTTCACTACAAACACTCTACTTTCTACTGTATTACCAGGCGTTGAAGGCAAATGTGGTATACCAACCGGTCTTAAAATGGTTGATGCTATTACCTTAGGAGGTGGTAACTGTCAAAAATTGATGAGACACGGTGTAGCAGCTATATTAAATGCTACTACTCTTGCTGAATATCCATTACCTGATGGTATAACTGTTGATGGCTTAAAACAAGCTATAATAGATGCCGTAAATAATAATTGTGGATGTGAACCATTGGCTTCTCAACTTGCAATGAATAATGAATTGAATCATGATCTTTGCGGAACTATAACAACTGAGGTAATTGATCAATTAAAAACCAATGCCGAATTGAATACTACTGCTAAAAGTAATGAAGTAAGTAGTTTTACAGCGTCTCCAGTTCCTTTCAGAGACCAACTTACGGTAAGCTATGATTTTAAATTTGTTACAGATGTAACAATTGAAGTGTTCAACACATCAGGCGCCGTAGTAGCAAAAAACTACGAAACTAATGGTCACTTGAACAAATCAGCTTTACTAAACATTCCATATACAGGTCAAGAGGAAGTTTATGTAATAAAAGTAACTACCAATAGAGGAAGCAGTACTAAAAAAGTAATTTCTTCCAGATAATTTTAACTAATTTTAAACTAAAAAGCATCCGCCACAAACGGGTGCTTTTTTTTGTGCTTTTAAATCTTTATTTGTCATTCATATAAATCAACTTATTTTAGAATTATACAACAACAGAAAACAAAAAAAGGCTTTCCTAGAAAAGCCTTTTTTAATTTTATAAACAACAAAAAACTACTTTGTCAAAAGCAATTCTCTGTATTTAGTCAAAGTCCAAAGTTCATTATCTACCAATAACTCTAATTTGTCGCAATGATTTCTGATAATTTCAAAATATGGTTTTACATTATTACAATACGCTTCAGCCATTGCATGAGCATCAGTCAAATTATTGGCTTTCTTTCTTTCTTCAGTCATATCTTCCACTTTAGAATTGATACCTTCAATATGTCCTGAAATCTCTTTTATCAATATAATTTGCTCTTTTGCAATAGATTCAAACTCAGATCCAAAAATATCTTTCAATCCTTTCACATTTTCAATCAAAGTATTTTGATATTTAATAGCCGTTGGAATTACATGGTTCTTTGAAATATCTCCAAGTACTCTACCTTCAATCTGTATTTTTTTGGTGTATTCCTCTAATTCAATTTCGTAACGTGCTTCCACCTCAATCTGATTCATAATCCCCATTTCTGCAAACAAATCAATCGCTTGTTTTGAGGCTCTTGCTTTCAATGCTTCCGGAGTGGTTTTGAAATTACTCAAACCTCGTTTTGCCGCTTCGTTTTGCCAAGCTTCACTATAGCCATCTCCTTCAAAAAGGATTTTTTTAGATTGTTTGATGTACTCTCTTAAAACATTGAAAATCGCATCATCTTTCTTCATGTCTTTTGATTCAATTAAATCATCAACAGCAACTTTAAAATCCTTAAGCTGTTTTGCCACAATGGTATTCAAAGTAGTCATCGCATTCGAACAGTTTGCTGAAGAACCAACCGCTCTAAACTCAAATTTATTTCCAGTAAATGCAAATGGTGAAGTTCTATTTCTATCCGTATTATCCAAAAGAACATCTGGAATTTTACCCACAACATTTAGCTTCAAATCGGTTTTTTCTTCTGGAGACAATTTTCCGGTAGAAACTCCTTCCAATTCGGCCAACACCTTGGTTAATTGTTCACCAATAAAAACTGATATAATTGCCGGCGGTGCTTCATTGGCTCCCAATCTATGATCATTACTCGCTGTGGCAATAGAGCTTCTCAATAAAGCCTCATAATCATTAACTGCTTTAATAGTATTGATAAAGAAAGTCAAAAACTGTAAATTAGTCATTGGCGTTTTGCTAGGACTCAATAAATTCACCCCAGTATCTGTGGCTAATGACCAGTTATTGTGTTTCCCAGAACCATTTACCCCTTTAAAAGGTTTTTCATGAAGCAATACTTTCAAATCATGACGCTCAGCCACTTTTTGCATAACATCCATCAATAAACAGTTATGATCAACTGCCAAATTTGTTTCTTCAAAAATAGGAGCAAATTCAAATTGATTCGGAGCTACCTCGTTATGACGCGTTTTAACAGGTATTCCCAACAGCATGCATTCTTGTTCCAAATCTCTCATATACGTTAAGGCACGAGTAGGAATTGAACCAAAATAATGATCATCTAGCTGTTGTCCTTTTGCAGAAGTGTGACCTAATAAAGTTCTTCCTGTCATAATAAGATCTGGGCGGGAATTAGCCAACGATCTGTCAATCAAGAAATATTCTTGTTCCCAGCCTAATGTAGCTGTTACTTTCTTAACGTTTTTATCAAAATATTTACAAACTTCTGTCGCAGCTTCATCCATTGCAGATAATGCTCTTAATAATGGAATCTTATTATCTAGCGCTTCTCCTGTATAGGAAATAAAAATAGTTGGAATACATAATGTCGTCCCAAAAATAAAGGCAGGTGAAGTAGGATCCCAAGCAGTATATCCTCTTGCTTCAAATGTGTTTCTTATTCCACCATTAGGAAAACTTGACGCATCTGGCTCTTGTTGAACCAATTGAGCACCACCAAATTTTTCTAATGGATCACTTCCGTCATAAGAAGTTTCAAAAAAAGCATCATGTTTTTCTGCTGTTGTTCCAGTTAAAGGCTGAAACCAGTGCGTATAATGGGTTACACCTTTAGACAAAGCCCATTCTTTCATTCCCATGGCAATATAGTCTGCCAATTTTCTGTCAATTTTAGTTCCGTGTTGAACCGCACCCTGTACTCCTTTAAAAGCATCTGAAGTCAAATATTGCTTCATAGCCTTATCATTGAATACATTAGCTCCAAAGAGAACTGATTTTCTTCCTGTCTCCTGAAACTCTACTAACTTTCTATTTGAAGCTTCTTTTAAAGCTTGAAAACGAATTGATGACATATGATAAATCTTAAATTAATAATCATTAATAAACGTATACAAATATAAATTATTCTGCTAAACAAATAATTAAAGCACTCATTAATAAATGACAATCTATTGAGCTAGATGTAATATCAAAAAAAATGTACCAACAGCCTGATTTTTAAATTATAGTAATAAAAATCTTAACTTACAATTAATATTAAAAACCAAGTAATTACGAATTTAATTATTATAC
>DATEOV010000674.1:0-7022 GCA_035273645.1 Flavobacterium sp.
ATTTGAAACCAAAATAAGCCAAGACAGCACACTCGAAACAACCCGTTACAACGTAGAAAACAATATCACGATAAGAGTACCTAATAAGCGTCTTGATACGGTTATCAAAACCATTGCCAAACAAATTGATTTTCTCGATTACCGCATTATAAAAGCGGACGATGTTTCCCTAAAAATACTTTCAAATCAGCTTTCTCAAAAAAGAAGCAGCACTAATGAAAAAAGGGTGGAAAAGGCAATCGATACAAAAGGAAAAAAAATCAAAGATATTATGGAAGCCGAGAATAATTTGGCCAGTCAAAAAGAACAAAATGACAATTCCAAACTGGAAAATTTATCTATCCAAGACCAAATAAACTTTAGTACATTGACTATTCAAATATACCAACATGAATCGGTAAAACAAGAAATGATTGCCAACACTAAAGATTATAACTACTACAAACCCAATATTGGAATTCGCATCATCGATTCTTTAAAAACAGGTTGGTACGTTCTGCTCGACGTTATCGTTTTTATAATAGAAATCTGGTGGTTACTATTCATTACCATTGGCGGATTCTTTCTTTACAAAAAGTATTTCAAAAAACAATAAAGAACACAAACAACCATAAAAAAATATCTAAATCTAACTGTCAATTACAATATCGAGCGAAGCCAAAAAACTAGAAACGTTTTTAGCTTCGCTCGAATTGTTTTGAACTATCAACAGACAAAAACACACGTAAACAACTCAATTCTAAGAAAATATCACTAATAAAATAATAAAAACTTAACAAATAAGAAAAAAATTAACTAAATTTGTTAGTGAAATGGACTTAGTTTTCAGCCTCCGAAAGCTATCAATGTAAGTAAATGGATGAAAAGATGATTACTCTTGTGATCACATATTATCGCTTAAACATTTAACTTCTTAAATACTCGAAATATGAAAACTGCAACTTTTTTTATTCGCACAATAATTGGCTTATTACTGGTTTTTGTATCGATAGCCTATTTTTTTAACTTATTTCCGGACCTTGCAAATACAGGGGATTTCAAAGCCATCCAACTAGGCTTAATTTCTTCGGTTTATTTAATGCCAATGGTTAAAACAATAGAATTACTATGCGGGATTTCATACCTCAGTGGTCAATACGTTGCCTTATCCAATCTTATTGTCCTGCCGGTAAGTACAAACATTTTATTCATCAATTTCTTTTTGAATCCAAATGGACTACCACTTGCCCTTTTTGTTTTTCTAGGTAACTTATTCTTAATTTATGTACATTGGAAAAACTACAAAAGTTTGTTTAACAGAAAATCAATAAAACAATTTGATTAATAAGCCTCATTGAAAAATCTACCAATAAACCAAAACCTACAAATATAAACCTATGAAAATTGCAACTATTATTATCCGTTCACTAATTGGACTATTATTATTATTCGCTTCCATAAGCTATTTTTTACATCTGTTTGAAGAACCACCTTTGACAGGGAACATGAAAATCTTCAATGACGGAATCAAAGCTTCTGGATATCTTATACCTTTAGTAAAAACAATAGAACTTATTTGTGGATTGTCTTTTGTTACTGGAAAATTCAATAAAATAACTTATATTCTATTGATGCCAATTTCAGTCAACATCATTTGCACACACCTATTTCTGGCTCCAGAAGGTATTCCGGTTGCTAGTTTTGTATTCTTAGGAAATATTTTCCTTCTTTACACCAAATGGGATAGCTACAAAGGATTATTTACTGCATAATTAGAAAACACTATAAACAAAAATCCCGTCTCATTTTTATAACGAGACGGGATTTTTTATTTTAAAAGGCTTAAACTATACGTGTAAAGCTCTATTGTCTGTTGCTGCTAATGCTGCTTCTTTTATCGCTTCCGCAAATGTTGGATGCGCATGTGACATTCTTGAAATATCTTCGGCAGAAGCCTTAAATTCCATCGCAGTAACTGCTTCAGCAATTAAATCTGCTGTTCTTGCACCAATCATGTGTACTCCTAAAACCTCATCTGTTTTGGCATCAGCAAGAATTTTTACAAATCCGTCAAGATCTCCACTCGCACGAGCACGACCTAAAGCTTTGAAAGGAAAACTTCCTACTTTATATTCAGCACCAGACGCTTTCAATTGCTCCTCTGTTTGTCCAACAGCAGCAACTTCTGGCCAAGTATAAACCACTCCAGGAATCAGGTTATAATCAATATGCGGTTTTTGACCAGCCAAGATTTCAGCAACCATAGTTCCTTCTTCTTCTGCTTTGTGAGCCAACATAGCTCCACGAACTACATCACCAATTGCATAAATATTTGAAACCGAAGTTTGTAAGTGATCATTTACTTCCACTTGCCCTCTGTCTGAAATTTTCACTCCAGCTTTATCAGCATTCAATCCATCTGTATAAGGACGACGACCAACTGATACTAAAGAGTAATCTCCTTCTAAAGTGATTGTTTCACCTTTAGCATTTTCAGCCTGAACAATTACAGCATCACCTTTTCGTTCTACTGACTGTACTTTATGAGAAGTATAGAATTTCATTCCTTGCTTTTTCAACACCTTAGTCAATTCTTTAGACAAAGCACCATCCATACCTGGAATAATTCTGTCCATGAATTCTACAACCGAAACTTGTGCCCCTAATCGTAAATACACTTGACCTAACTCAATACCAATTACACCACCACCAATAATTACAAGGTGTTTTGGAACTTCTTTAAGAGCCAAAGCTTCTGTAGAAGTGATGATTCTTTCTTTATCAATTTTGATAAAAGGCAAAGAAGATGGTTTTGAACCTGTAGCAATAATGATGTTTTTTGCTTCAATCGTTTCCGATGTTCCGTCAGCTTTTGCAATTGCAACGTGAGTAGCATCTACAAAAGAACCCAAACCATTAAAAACGGTAACTTTATTTTTATCCATCAAGAAATTAATACCTCCCGAAGTTTGATCTACAACTCCTTGCTTACGGGCAATCATTTTCTCTAAATTCACTTTTACATCACCTGAAACTTCAATTCCGTGATCTGCAAAATGTTTAATCTCTGCATAATGATGCGAAGAAGACAATAATGCTTTTGATGGAATACAACCTACATTTAGGCAAGTACCTCCCAAAGTTGAATATTTCTCTATAATTGCTGTTTTGAAACCCAATTGCGCACAACGAATAGCTGAAACATATCCGCCTGGCCCAGAACCTATAATGACTACGTCAAATGAACTCATAGTATGTGTTTTTTATTTTTAGTGATGCAAAATTAAGGAATAAAGTTTTGTTTAAAGTTTAATTTTAGAGGTTTTTTGTTCGAATTATAACGATTTTATCAAGAATTACAGACAAACCTTTTAAATAAAACAACAAATCACAATTTATCAGGAAAAGACAATCAGTTGCTTTAAAAAAACACTAAAACTTATTTATCAATTATTGAATTCTATCACTTCCATTTCTTACTCTTAACTCATCTTCACAAAAACAACACAAACATTTAAACTACAATTGATTACAAAATAATTTTAAATTGTTTTTTACTTTTTGTTAAATATAAAAAAGTTACAAACACTACAACGTAATAGTATTCGTGCAATAAATCAAACTGATAATTTTAATGTTAATAAAATATACATTTAACAAAAATTTACAATATAAATAACAAAAAATTAAATCATGAAAAAAAACCTACTATTATTTTATGCCTTATTAATTCCCTTTGTTTTTGTAAAAGCACAAGTGAATACTTCCTATTTATGGCATCTCCATCAACCAACTTATTGGGGAGATGTTAGTAAGAAAAACCCAAATCGATATCAGATTGTAAAAGAATCTCAAGATCTAAAAGTTTCCGGTGCCAATAACGACAAAAATGGACTTGCTCACCCAACAAACAATCTAGAAGAGATTTTTGGCACTGGTGACCGTGTAGCAGCTTATCAATTTGCCCCAAAAAATGCTATTAATTCTATTCGAGATTTGGCCAAAGCAGGAGCACAAATAACGTATGGAGGATCATTGCTGGAAAACATCAACGAACTCGCCCAAGCCAATCAATGGGGGTATTCCAATTCTTGGATTCAAAACATTAAAGATGCAAAGTCATGGAAAACATCTGGCGGATTCCCTCGTATGGAAATGGTTTCCTTTACAATGCACCATGCCCTTTCTCCATTATTAAGTGATGAGGCCTTAAAAAAAGAAATTAAAGCGCATCAATATTACACAGCTCAATTATTTGGATCACATGAATCTAAAGGATATTGGCCAGCTGAATGTGCTTTCTCTGAAAGAATCATAAAAACATTGACTGAATGTGGTATTGAATGGTCTGTGATAGCCAATAGTCATTTATCCAGAACATTGTCTGATTATCCTATAAGATATGGTTCTGGTGGTACTATGTGTGATATTCCCAACAAAGCAGATCAAGTTGACACAAAAGGAACCACTTGGTTTTCAGCTCAAAAAGATGCTCGTGGAGGTCAATTTGCGGTACCTTATTCTTATCTTCCTTATAAAGCAAAATATGTGGACCCAGAAACAGCTCAGGAATACAAAATCACCGTAGTTCCTATGGCAGATTATGAAAGTTATGAAGATGGATATTCTGCGATTGGTACTACTTTAATAGATCCAATTGTGGCCAAAGCGGCAACATCTCCAAGACGCCCATTGGTTTTATTTGCTCACGATGGAGATAATGCTTGGGGTGGTGGTTCTTCCTATTACAACGAGTCAGTTACAGGATTTTCGCATGCATCAGCTGCCAATGGAAATATCCCAACGACGATACCCCAATATTTACAAGACAATCCTGTGCCCGAATCAGAAGTAGTCCATGTTGAAGATGGTGCTTGGGTAAATGCCGATGGAGATTTTGGACATCCACAATTTACAAACTGGTTATGGCCGTTCTTCGATCCCGTTTCAAAAAAATTCAATCCAAATGGCTGGACAGAAGACATGATGAATCAAGCCATTACCACAGCTGGTGAAAACCACGCTATCATGGCCGAACAATTGGAAGGAAACAACCTTAGAATGAGTGAAATTGTAAACCCAACTGCCGCAGTAAGTCCTGCAGAAAAAGCATGGCACTTTTTGATGGCTGGTTATGACAGTGGAAATGCCTATTACGGCCTAGCAGAAGATTTAGAAATAAAAACTACTCTTGCTGTTAACCGATGTGTACAGTTTGCAAAACCCACTCTTGATGCCCATGCCGGTGTTGACAACACAAAACCGTCTGTCTTCATTCCGCAACGCTGGCCTTATAATCCAGGTGAAAAAGGATATGGTGCACCTTATGCATACAAAGATTTCTTAAACTCGGCTGATTTTACTGTTTATACTTTTGCCTATGATGTTAGCGGTATTCAAAAATCAGAATTAAAATACCGAATTGACGTTGACGGAAAGAACAGTCAAGGTTCAAATCAAAACGAAATTTATGCAGGTGGTGGCGAAGTCGGAACATGGATATCATTACCAATGACTGAAAGAGTTTTTCCAAAAGGAAATTTCACCAATAGCACACAAGCAGATTTATACATGCTACCAGACGTAATTGCTAGTCAATACTATGCTGAAATTGCAGGAATCTCAGAAAAATTATTAGATTATTACGTTGAAGTAACTGACAAAAAAGGAAATGTAACCAAATCTAAAATCCAACATGTATGGGTTGGAAAAAATCTGGATATAGCTCCAAAAGTTGCTTTTACCCCAGACACAACTAACTCGCCAACAGCTTTTGATGTAACTATTACGGCTACAGACAGCACAGATCCAAAACCAAAATTATATTACACAACAGATGGTTCTACTCCTACTCTTACATCATCATTTGCTGAGTCTACAAAAACAATAACTATTGCTCAAACTACAACAGTTAAAGTTTTTGCTGTAGATAATGAAGGAAACCAATCTGAAATTATTACAAAAACGTACACGATTGGAGCAATCCCGGAATTCACGGTTTATTTTAAAAAACCATCCAATTGGAATTCTGCCATAAAAATATACTACTGGTTACCAACTGGTACTGCTCCTGCGCTAACCTATCCAGGAGTGGCAATGACACAGGATTGCGGTGATTGGTATAAATACACTTTCCCATCAACTGTAACTGCATCAAATTTATTATTCAATGATGGAACTCTAAAAACAGGAGATTTAACAGCAACTGCGGGAATTAAATATTATGATTCCGCTTGGCTACCAGCCGAACCAACCAACAGATGTCCCGTTATTGCACCTGATTTCACCAACTCACAGCTTGGAGGAACTTTTACAACAGGAACAACCATAAATGTTGTTTTGACCGCTAATGAAACTACTTCAACTATTTATTACACATTAGACGGAACAACACCTACAACGGCTTCTCCATCTGCAACTGGAAGTAAATCATTCGCGTTAACAAGCACAACAACCCTTAAGGCATTTGTCAAAAATGTGGCTGGAGTTAGTTCTGCCGTTAAAACCGAAACTTATACGTTTAACGCTCCAACGACATTCACAGTTTATTTTAAAAAGCCGTCCAATTGGAATGCTGCCGTAAAAATATACTATTGGTTACCAACTGGTACTGCTCCAGCGGTAACATACCCAGGAGTGGCAATGACACAGGATTGCGGTGATTGGTATAAATACACTTTCCCATCTACAGTGACTGCATCAAATTTATTATTCAATGATGGAACTTTAAAAACAGGAGATTTAACAGCAACTGCGGGAATTAAATATTATGATTCCGCTTGGCTACCTGCCGAACCAACCAACAGATGCCCTGTTATCGCTCCTGATTTCACCAATTCACAGGTTGGAGGCTCTTTTACAACCGGAACAACCGTAAACGTTGTTTTGACTGCTAATGAAACAACTTCAACTATTTATTACACATTAGACGGAACAACACCTACAACGGCTTCGCCTTCTGCAATTGGAAGTAAAACATTCGCGTTAACAAGCACAACAACCCTTAAGGCATTTGTCAAAAATGTGGCTGGAGTTAGTTCTGC
>DATEOV010000675.1:0-5251 GCA_035273645.1 Flavobacterium sp.
CGCGCTTTCGGTTTTTTTTAATTAATTGTTTGTAGGTAATCTATTTTGAAAATAATTGGAGCTATCCATGAATCTTTGTCAAAGTTCAAAACTTTGACAAAGATGAAATTCAATTTCCATATGATGCTTAGCAGTATTTGCGTGAGGGATAGGAGCAAGCTACCGAAGTAGCGCGAATAGCCCGACAGCATAAAGAGAAGGGACCGAATCACCGGTATAGTGATTTGGTCCCTTCTCTTTATGGTGGCACGCCCACGTGATATTAATTGGTGTGTTATTGTAAATCGGTATTGTATTGAGGCGCTAGATTTTTCAGCATATCGACAGTCATCATTTCGAGGTCAAATTCGTGGTTCCAGCCCCAGTCTTCTCTGGCGCGGGAGTCGTCAATACTGGCAGGCCAGCTGTCGGCTATTTTTTGACGGAAGTCTGGTGCGTAAGTTATTTCCAGTTCCGGAATGTGCTTTTTGATTTCGGCTGCTATTTCAGTTGGAGTGAAACTGATGGCTGCCAAATTATAGGAAGAGCGTATCTTAATTTGCTCAACAGGTGCTTTCATAATATTGATGGTGGCAGCAATGGCGTCGTCCATATACATCATCGGCATTTTGGTTTCGGAGTTCAAAAAACACTCGTATTTTCCATCGCTTAGTGCTTTGTGGTAAATGTCTACAGCATAATCTGTAGTCCCACCGCCAGGCAATGTAGTCCAGCTGATTAGTCCCGGGTAGCGAATGCTTCTCACATCGACCCCAAAAATGTTATGGTAGTATTCACACCATCTTTCACCAGCTTGTTTGCTGATTCCATATACGGTTGAAGGTTCCATAACGGTGTATTGTGGCGTATTTTCTTTTGGGGTTGTCGGGCCAAAAACGGCTATACTGGAGGGCCAAAAGATCTTTTTTATTTTTCCGGCTTTCGCCAAATTCAAAACGTGAAACAACGAATTCATGTTTAGATCCCAAGCAAAGGCAGGGTTTTTTTCAGCAGTTGCAGAAAGAAGTGCAGCCATCAAATACACATCGGTAATTTGGTGAAGTTCTACCAAATTTTCGATTTGGTTAAAATCTAATGCATTGATTACTTCAAAAGGGCCAGAATTCACGACATCGTTATTCAGCTTTCGAATGTCGGAAGCAATAACATTTTCGGTTCCATAAATGGCTCTGAGTTCGTGGGTCAATTCGGTACCGATTTGCCCGCAAGCGCCAATAATTAAGATTTTTGGATTCATTGTGTGTTGTTTTGAAATGCAAATATAACGATTTCGTAAATTATTGAGAATAAAGATAATCATTTTTATAGATATTGTAAAAAAATAGCTAAAATCAGGAAAAGGTCGTAATTATTGGTGTTAATATTCTGTCATTAAAATTGGCATTTTGATTGAAATCGTGATTGAAATTAGCATTGTCATCGCCATCGATATTGTCATTGAAATTGAAATTGCCATTGTGAATTTACTTTGTAACTTTGTGACTCAAATAATTTAGGAAATGAATAATAAATTAACGCTACTTTTTTTGGTGATCTTGATGCAGTTTTCGTGTAAAAATGACAACGAGGAACGTCTTGCCGATAACTTAAGGGATGCAAAAAAGAAAGAATTAATTTTTAAAACCATAGATAAAGGGTGGAATTTCATTGACACCCCAATCAACACTACTTCAGAAGCTACTTTGAAGACTTGGCCGGCGTGGAGAGCTTTTATGGAAGAGTTGTCTGTTAAGCCAAAGAAAACAATTACGGCTTTTCAAAAGAAAGCCAAAGCGCTATCGACCAAAGTGATGGCTTTGAATACCAATATTCCAACTCAATTTGATAATCCACAGATAAGAAGTAGAATCGCAACTTTGATTACCCAAGTTAGAATGTTGGATTTATATATCAATCTTGATAAAGTTTCGGATAAAAAAGTAACCGAACGTCTTGCAGAAATTAATTTGGAGCTGGTTTCATTGCAAAGACAAATGGATAAGATTGTTGAGAAAAGCAAAATTCCAATGGAAGTTGGTGAGTCTGAATTGTTGATGATGTTGGATACCACAAGAGCCATTCAAGCAGGAAATCCAGGAATGCCTGGAAGTAAAACAATGCCTGTAAACCCAAAAATGCCAGGGACTCAAACAATACCTGGAAATCCAGGAGGTGCAGCAACCAGTCCAAAAAATTCAAACGAAGCGCGCGTTGAGTAAAGCTACTATATATTCGGTTTATGATTCTTCTCCAAAAACGGCTCAGATTGTGGCAAGTTTGTTGGAAAACAATCAGGTAAAAATGCAATTGGACGGTTTGTTGGGATCGGCGGCTTCCTTTGTGATTCAGTCTGTTTTCAAGAAATCGGAACTTCCATTTTTGGTGGTTTTGAACAATAAGGAAGAGTCAGCGTATTATTTGAACGATTTGGAACAAATGATAGGGGAGCAGGATGTGTTGTTTTATCCGGGTTCTTTCCGTCGTCCGTACCAAATTGAAGAAACCGATAATGCCAATGTTTTGCTTCGCGCTGAGGTGCTCAACCGAATCAATTCCCGTAAAAAGCCAGCCATCATCGTTACCTATCCCGATGCACTTTTTGAAAAAGTGGTGACCCGAAAAAACTTGGATCAAAACACTTTGAAAGTAAGTTTGGGTGATAAAATTTCGATCGATTTCTTGAACGAAGTGTTGTTTGAATACGAATTCAAAAGAGTTGATTTTATCACGGAACCCGGGGAATTCTCCGTTCGTGGTGGAATTGTCGATGTGTTTTCATTTTCGAATGACAATCCATACCGAATTGAGTTTTTCGGTAATGAAGTCGAAAGCATCCGAAGTTTTGATGTTGGCACGCAATTGTCATTAGAAAAACAGAAAAAAATTACCATTATTCCGAATGTCGAGAATAAAGTTTTTCAGGAAAACAGGGAAAGTTTTCTAGATTATATAGCCGAAAGAACCGTTTTGTTTTTTCAAAATACCGAGAATCTTTTATACGAATTGGATAAGCAATTTGGAAGAGCAGAAGAAGCTTTTGAGAAATTATCCAAAGACATCAAACATGCCACGCCGGAACAATTGTTCCTGAACCAAAAGGAATTCGTAAAAAGAGCGTTGGATTTTTCGGTTGTGGAATTCCATTCGAAGCCCGTTTTTAAAACGACCAAGAAGTTTGAGTTTCACATTCAGCCACAGCCGTCGTTCAATAAGCAATTTGATTTGTTGCTAAATAATTTGAGTGACAATCATTTTAACGGATACCAAAATTATTTGTTTTGTTCGAATGAAGCTCAGACGAAACGTTTTCACGATATATTCGAATCTTTGGATGAAGCCAATTCGGAGAATATCCGCAAGCAATACAAGACGATTGTTTTGCCGTTGTACCAAGGTTTCATCGACCAGGAAAACCAAATCACCTGTTATACCGACCATCAGATTTTTGAGCGTTACCATAAATTCAGCATCAAAAACGGTTATTCCAAAAAGCAGAATTTAACTTTAAAAGAACTTACGACTTTGTCTGTAGGCGATTATGTAACGCATATCGACCACGGAATCGGGAAGTTTGGAGGGCTGCAAAAAATACAAGTCGAAGGCAAAACACAGGAAGCAATCAAGCTCGTTTATGCTGATAACGACATCGTGTATGTGAGCATCCACTCGCTGCATAAGATTTCGAAATACAACGGAAAAGACGGAACGCCTCCCAAAATTTATAAATTAGGATCTAGTGCTTGGAAGACTTTAAAACAAAAAACCAAAGCAAGAGTCAAACATATTGCCTTCAATTTGATTCAGTTGTACGCCAAACGCCGATTGGAAAAAGGATTCCAATTTGCCCCTGACAGTTATCTGCAAAACGAGTTGGAAAGTTCGTTTATCTATGAGGACACGCCCGACCAAATCAAATCGACCCAAGAAGTCAAAGCCGATATGGAAAGTGAGCGTCCAATGGATCGTTTGGTTTGCGGTGACGTGGGATTTGGTAAAACCGAGGTGGCGATTCGTGCGGCTTTCAAGGCTGTGGACAATTCAAAACAAGTGGCGATTTTGGTTCCAACGACTATTTTGGCGTACCAGCATTACCGTACTTTTACCGAAAGATTAAAAGATATGCCAGTTTCTATTGGTTATTTGAACCGTTTTAGAACCGCCAAACAAAAGGCTGAAACCCTAAAACAACTCGCCGAAGGTAAACTCGATATCGTGATTGGAACACACCAATTGGTTAACAAAAATGTGGTTTTCAAAGACCTTGGATTATTGATTGTCGATGAGGAACAGAAGTTTGGAGTTAACGTAAAAGATAAATTGAAAACCATTGCGGCGAATGTTGATACGTTGACATTGACGGCAACCCCAATCCCGAGAACCTTGCAGTTTTCGTTGATGGCAGCGCGAGATTTATCGGTAATTACGACACCTCCGCCAAATAGATATCCTATAGAAACAAATGTAGTTGGGTTTAATGAAGAGTTAGTTCGCGATGCGATTTCGTATGAAATTCAGCGTAACGGCCAGGTTTTCTTCATTAACAATCGAATCGAAAATATCAAAGAAATTGCAGGAATGATTCAGCGTTTGGTACCCAATGCCAGAGTGGGAATTGGCCACGGACAAATGGAAGGTGCTAAATTGGAAGAATTGATGCTTGCCTTTATGAACGGAGAATTTGATGTTTTGGTGGCTACAACAATTATCGAAAGCGGATTGGACGTTCCGAATGCGAATACCATTTTCATCAATAATGCAAATAATTTTGGTTTGTCTGATTTGCATCAAATGCGTGGTCGAGTAGGGCGTAGCAACAAGAAAGCGTTTTGTTATTTCATCTGTCCGCCGTATTCGCACATGACCGAAGATGCAAGAAAACGAATTCAGGCCTTGGAACAATTCAGTGAGTTGGGAAGCGGTTTGAATATTGCCATGAAAGATCTTGAGATTCGTGGTGCGGGAGATTTATTGGGAGGAGAACAAAGCGGTTTCATCAATGACATTGGTTTTGATACTTACCAAAAAATCATGAACGAGGCTATCGAGGAACTGAAGGAAAATGAATTCAAGGATTTATACCCAGAAGAGAATAATATCGAAACCAAAGAATATGTAAAAGATCTGCAAATTGACACCGATTTTGAGTTGTTGTTTTCAGATGAATATATTAATAATGTCACGGAGCGTTTGAGCTTGTATAACGAATTAGCCGATGTGAAAAACGAGGAAGAATTGGTTGTTTTCCAAAACAAACTAATTGACCGTTTTGGCC
>DATEOV010000676.1:0-3761 GCA_035273645.1 Flavobacterium sp.
GATTGAAATCAAGACCAACTTCCGAAAGCATTTCATATTCCATGTCAGCTTCAATCTGATCGCGCCACCAAACGTTTTCTTCTTTTTCAAACTTTAGCAATTTTCTAAAATCATCTACATTATAGGTTAAAATTTTTCCTTTTGGCATCGCTTTGTTATAAGTTCCTACGCCTATGTAACGAGACATAGCATTGCGCATAGAACCCAAAGTGAACTTCTTGTCCAAACTGTATTTATCACTTATCACTCCCATAATATCTGGGCTTCCAAGAGTTGCTATAAAAAAGGGCTCAAACCATTGCAACAAATAAATCGCGTTGGCGTGTGTTTTTTCAAATTCATTATAATCTACAATCCTACTATCCTCAGTCAACGAAGGCAATGTAATGTGAAAATGGTAAGTACCATTATTAAACAAAACAAGGTTTTCCTGATTGGTCATAAACATATTAAGACCATTATTGTAATCGGGAAAATTTAATTTTCCGTTTAATACAGATGACTCATTGATTTTGTCAAGGAATAATTTTTTTGTCGCTTTTAGTTCTTTACACGAATCGGATATCGTTCGGTTTTCAAAATATTTGGTTACAAATTCAATAGAATCTCCATCAAAATGTACAGAACCCATTGTTTTATTTCTTTGGGTAATCATACTTTGAATATTGTACGGCTGATCCTCAAGAAAAAGCTCCATAATGGATTTTCCAAGATATTCAGGATTTTCAAGTGGTTGTGGATTTACCTCAGCAGCTTCTGTAGATTTAACGGCCGATAACATTTTGTGCTGGTAATTTACATCAAGTTTCTCTAGCGAATGACTATTAATCATTCGGCTCACTTTGTAGTTTTCATTCAAACCAAAAGCCTTTTTCAATAAAGGCGCTAAACTTTCTGGTTTATAGCATTTTCTATAATCAATACTGTATTTCTCAAAACCAATTTTTTCTTGTATAAACTCACCAGAAACTATTAGGGATTCCTCAAATTGCATGTAGGTTTCGTTTTCTAATCCTATACCCCAATAATATTTTTTTGTCTGATTGTCTTTCATTTATACTAATTTTCTTTTTATGGTTAATTGAACTTTTAAAGTCATTGTTTTTTATTCGGAAATACGTATTTAATCTGCTAGGAATCAAAACTGAGACAGTCCTTCAAACGGATTAAACAAATCGTTAAATCCATCCTCTTATTTTTAAATTATAGGAATTCATTTCTTCCGAAATAATATTCAAAATTTGGTTGTCAGGAACCGCTTTTCATTTTATTGGAAGAAAATTTCTTCATTGCGGTTTCAGTCTCAGAAATTTTGCACTTGTATCGACTGAACGATTGATAAAAAGTAAAATTTTATAATGGGGGTTATAAAATCACATTTGCATTAATCACTTTTATATCAATAATTTAAGCAGATGAATAGCCATATTGTAACTTTTGCTATCCTTGTTTTTTCCAAGTTGCAAAAGTACTTCATTATTATCTTATTTCCAAGTAGTTAATTCGTTGAAAATCAATAATAATACAAAACGTTCTAGCTGTCAGATTAATTGCTTGATTTATTCGTGGTAATAAAACACAAAAGAGGAATATAATTCGTCATTCCACCAGTCTTTTCTAACTTCCGAAAAGTAGTTATAATTCTCCTTTCCAGCTTGTGATTGCAGTGGATACACTACTTTACCATTCTCTCGGTATGCTTGATGCAAATCCGTTTCAGGTACAACAGGAACTATGTGTCCGGAGAGTCCTTTTTCTTTTCTTTTAGCGCAAATTATTCCAACACCGCCTTCAGTATTCACTTTATTTTGAATTTCTTCAACGGTAAACATTCTTTCCCAACCAAAATTGGCTCCCCATTCCGAAAACCAATCGTGTATGGCGCTGGAATAAATACGATCAACAGTTTGCTCAAAAACAGGTTCAACTTCTTGTCCGCTCAATATTTTTTCTAAAGATTCATCTGTCCACCAAACCGTAGGCAAATACACTTTGCAAAAATGACAATAATCATACGAATACACATTACAGTAAGTATCCTCTACTGTTCTTTGATATCTAACATTCGAAACGACATCTAGTTTATCTATAAGACGGCCAATACTTTCCCGCTTACTTGCGAAGTCAGTCAAATCTCTAAACGGAATGCTGGAGTCCATAATAGGTCTTTCCTTCATTTCCATAGAATCCAAACGCGATTCTGGGTCGGGCAATAAATCGGCTTCCTTTATTTTGTTATGCGCAATAGAATTCTCAAGTGTTGGCATTGAATATGTCGAATGGGTATCTTTCTTCATTTTGATTGATTTGAATCAATTGTTGTGAGTCTGTAGTTGCTTAAAACTACTAGTACATCCTTATTTAGATAATCTTTTTCTAAAAATTTAAATGTAATCAAAAAAACCACATATGGTAATTTAATTCTAAATTAAATCTTCTAAAGAAAAATGAGCCATTTTCCTTATTTTTTAGGCTTAGGTCCCATATAGAATGTCAATTTACTTCCAGCTGTAATGTCACTATGGTTTATAAACAAAGTGGGCAAAGGTTTGCCGTTTAGCAAGATTTTTTGAACATACACATTATTGTCTTTTTGGTTAATTACATCAACGGTAAAAGTTTTTCCATTTTCTAAAGTCAACACCGCATTATTAACTAAAGGCGAACCAATAGCATATTCATTTGAACCTGGAGCCACTGGGTAAAACCCTAAAGAAGAGAAAATATACCAAGCGCTCATTTGCCCACAGTCATCATTTCCGCCCAAACCATCAGGTGCTGGCTTGTATTGCATTTTCATAATTTTCCGAACCTGAGATTGCGTTTTCCAAGGTTGATCTGTCCAATTGTAAAAATAGGCAACGTGATGCGCCGGCTCATTCCCATGAACATATCCACCAATTATTCCCTCTCGGGTAATATCTTCTGTATGCGCAAAAAAGGAATCAGGCAGATGCATCGTGAACAAAGTATCCAAACGAGATGCAAAAGCTTTTTTACCTCCCATTTCGGCAATCAATTGGGTTGGATTGTGGGGAACAAAAAAACTGTAATTCCAACTATTCCCTTCAATAAATCCTTGTCCCTCGGTGGACATTGCATCAAACTTCTCTTTAAAAGTACCATTCGCCAATTTGGGCTGCATAAATCCTGTTGCCGAATTGTAATTATTTTTCCAATTTTCTGATCGTTTTATAAACTCATCATAAACATCCTGTCTGTTTAATTTTTTTGCCAATTGGGCAATACACCAATCATCATAAGCATATTCCAATGTATTTGAAACCGAAATTCCGCTTTTCTCAGCAGGAATAAAACCCGATTCCATATAAGAACCAATTCCCTCATAATCGCGATGTTTCGCGGTTGTAACACAAGCATTCAGGGCTTCGTTTGGGTCGCCGTTATAAACTCCTTTCACAATGGCATCAGCAATTACCGAAACGCTATGATAACCACTCATGCACCAATTATCGTTGGAATAGTGAGACCAAACAGGCAGCATATGCAAAACACTCTGATTATAATGTGCCATCATCGATTTTACCATATCATTATTTCGGGCGGGCTGAATTATATTGAAAAAGGGATGCAAAGCTCGATAAGTATCCCATAAAGAAAACGTGCTGTAATTAACAAAACCATTGGCAGTATGACTGTCTTGATCCAAACCTTTGTATTGTCCATTCACATCGGTGTAAACAGTTGGATTTATGAATGTGTGATACATCGCAGTATAGAAATTTACCTTGATATCTCCC
>DATEOV010000677.1:0-2063 GCA_035273645.1 Flavobacterium sp.
TCGGGGCTAAAGGGGAATATTACGTATTTTTAACATCATCCAAAAAAAGAAAAAACAACAAAATCCCAACTAAAATAAATCTGTAAAAATCCGTTCAATCCGAGTTATCTGTGGCCAATAGAGTCTCACTTTTTTTATGCACATCTTTTGTATCTTTGAAATATGCTTATATCAATTTTTACAAAGCACAAAAGCAAACCGAATGTCCAACAACGATATTGAACATAAAATAATCCAAGCTGATGAATCCATTTCCGATTTTGTGGAAAGGTTTTGGATGCTTACCAATCATTCGGATAGTGAAAAAGAAATTGTGGTTATTCCCGACGGAAGAGTAGATATTTTCTTTTTATATTCCGCCGAGCCTTTTTCTACTTTCTTAAAGGGATTAGAAAGCGAACCAACGCAAACAGTGCTTCCGGCTAAAACCGTCATTTTTGCAGTCAATTTAAAACTTTTGGCTATTGAATATTTGCTTGACACCAGCATTTCAACAATTTTGAATATTGGGCAACAATTGCCAAATAACTTCTGGGAAATAACTCGGGAAGATTTAAATGATTTTGATGCACTTTGTATTAAAGTCACCAACAAAATAAAAACACTCATACCTCAGAAAGTTGACGACAGAAAGCAAAAACTTTTCAACCTTATCTATTCTTCAAACGGTTCGCTGTCTGTTACCGAATTATCTGAAAAAGTATTTTGGAGCAGCCGGCAAATCAATAGATATTTCAATCAAATGTTTGGAATTTCTTTGAAAGCCTATTGCAATATCCTGCGATTTCGAACATCGGTACAACACATCAAGGAAGGCATTTTATTCCCAGAACAAAACTTTACAGATCAAGCCCACTTCATCAAAGAAGTAAAAAAACTTTCGGGTGTTACACCAAAAGAATTATTCAAAAATAAAAACGACCGATTTTTACAATTTTCAACTTTGCCAAAGAAGTAGTTTTGCCTTATAATTTTAAATATATAAAGCAATGTTACTACAAGACAAAAAAATAGCAATCATTGGCGGAGGTCCAGGCGGATTGACATTAGCAAGGCTTTTGCAAATTAAAGGTGCAAATGTAAAAGTGTACGAAAGAGATGTTAATAGAGATGTTAGGGCACAGGGCGCAACACTTGACCTACATTATGAATCAGGATTAAAAGCGCTTGAAGAAGCAGGTTTAATGGATGCTTTCAAAGCAAATTACAGACCTAATGCCGACCGACTTCGTATTGTTGATGAAAATGCAAACATTTTGTTTGATGATCATAATGATGAATCAACTGGAAATTTTGGAGACGAATGGTTTAGACCTGAAATAGACCGCGGACCGTTAAGAAATATTTTATTGGATTCTTTACAGCCTAATACTGTAGTTTGGAATAGCCATATTGTTTCTCTTGAAAGCATTAATGAAACTTGGAAAATAGTTTTTGAAAACGGCGAGACTGTTATTGCTGATATAGTAATTGGAGCAGACGGAGCGAAATCCAAAATTCGCCCATTCGTTACGCCAATACAGCCTTTCTATTCGGGCGTTACTGTATTAGAAGGTAATATTCCTGATTCTGAAAAGAATGTCCCGACAATTCATAACTTATTACAAGGTGGAAAAATTATGGCCTTCGGAGATTCAAAAACAGTATCAGTAAGCGCAAAAGGCGATGGAAGTTTGGATTTTTATGCGGGCTGGAAAATAAATGCCGACTGGATTACAGAAAGTGGTATTGACTTTAAAAATACCAAGCAAGTTTTGGAATGGTTCAAAAAAGAATACTACAATTGGGATAGCATTTGGCTCGAATTATTTGAATTTGAAAGCATAAACTACATTCCAAGACCATTATACTGTATGCCTTTAGATCAAAAATGGGAAGCCCAAACAAACATTGCGCTTATAGGTGATGCGGCGCACTGGATGCCTCCATATGCCGGCGAAGGTGTGAATATGGCAATGCTTGATGCTTTACAATTAAGCGAAAGTTTAACCTGCGGAAAATTTACTGACTTAAAATCGGCAATAGCACATTACGAAGAACAAATGTTTGCACGATTTGCCGAA
>DATEOV010000678.1:0-6576 GCA_035273645.1 Flavobacterium sp.
TGCAACACTTCGGTTGCAAGAGTTCCTTTAGAGAAATTCCATAAAGCGGCTTCCGATAAGCCCGAAGTACTTATTTGTGCTTTTCCAGATAGTCTTGCAGCTATGAAATCGCCCGGAAGCATCATGTAAACCGCTTTTTGAAAAATCTCTGGTTCATTGGTTTGAACCCATTTTAATTTGGAAGCCGTAAAATTACCCGGACTTCCAAGTATTTGTTGTTGACAGGATTCATGTCCCATTCTGTCATAAACTTCATTTCCAATAATTGCTGCTCTACTGTCACACCAAATGATAGAAGAACGAACTGGATTCATATTTTCATCGGTCAATACCAAACCATGCATTTGGTAGGCAATCCCAATTCCGGCAATCTTTTTTAAATCGATATGTTGTTCTGATCCAATAGATTGGATACCATTTTTTACATACTCCCACCACTTATTAGGATCTTGCTCTGCCCAACCAAATTTAGGAGCTACAATATCCATCTCAAATTCAGGAACAGTCACTGCCGCAACAGTAATTCCTTTATCAGCATCAAATACCGATAATTTTATAGATGAACTTCCTAAATCGATTCCTAAAAAATACATATTCTTATTATTATGTGATTGACTTATTATTGTTTTTTGTACTTTTGGTCAAACAAACCATAACGTTATGGTTAATTTGACTACAAGTATATGGCGAATTTTTCATATTAACAAAAAATTGTATGGAAATATTTGTAATTGATAAAAAAAGTGATTTGTTTTTGCCGATATCCCATATAAAAAAGTGGTTTTTATACGGTTTTTAGGATTATTACAATATTTAAAACACTGATTTTAAGTATTTTAAATGCAATTAGGTTTGAAAATTAAAAATATTTGAAAGTTTGAATCAAAAAAGAGGTTTCATCACAATTATTTTACAAAATATATTTTCTTGCGTACGACTGAACTCTTTAAAAAAATATTAATTTAGTGCTAAACTTTGTAAGGCTATGAGCGGAAAAATTATTGATAGGGATCTAATACAAATTGTGGAACAATCTGCCATGAATGCCATTACTATTGACTGTGTTATATTTGGTTTTGACAATGGTATCCTGGAAGTGCTTTTGGTACAACATGCCGAAGGTATCAGTAAAGGAAAATGGGGATTACCAGGTGGTTGGATAAAAAAGAAAGAGAGTACAGATGATGCCGCTCACCGTTTGTTAGCCGAACTTACCGGTATGGACAATATTTACCTTGAACAGTTAAAAGCATTTGGAGAACCCGACCGTTTTCCTCTTAGAAGGGTAATTACCATTGGATATTATGCTTTGGTAAAAAGAGAAGATTATAACATTAAAGCAGGTTTCACGGCTTCGGATGCCAAATGGTATAAAATCAATGAAATCCCAGATTTAATTTATGATCATAATGAAATCCTAGCTTACAGCATAAAAAACCTTCGTAACAGAGTTCGTCAAGCTCCAATAGGCTTCAATTTGTTACCCGAAAAATTTACTTTATTGCAACTCATGCATTTGTATGAAGAAATTTTAGGAATCGAAATGGACAAATCTAACTTCCGCAGAAAAATTCTTCACATGAAATTACTGGTTCCATTGGATGAAAAACAACAAGACGTTTCTCATCGAGCTGCACAATTATATAAGTTTGACCCAGAAATCTATGAGAAGTTAACACAAAAAGGATTTAATTTTGAGTTTTAGTTCCTGCTAATGAAGTTAAACATTAGAAGCTATTCCCGCTATCCGCTACAATCTTATTAGGCCGAACCCCGGCCCAATAAGGATTTTCACTATTATCGGGGCTAGAACATTCATCTACATAAGAAAATATCCAAAAAAAAAAGACCCGATAGATAATCAAACTATCGGGTCTGGAGTGCTAATAACTAATCAAAACTCCTTTTATAAAAAAATATCTTATTGTTAATTTGACTACAAGTTAATGATTGTTTTTAAATTGACAATATTAATCTCAAAAATTAACTTTCGTTATCCAAAAGCATACAGCAGTATTCCGTAATTTTACAACATGTATGCTTTAGTCGATTGTAATAATTTCTATGCTTCCTGCGAACGTGTTTTTCAACCGAAATACAACGGAAAGCCTGTTGCGATATTATCCAACAACGACGGTTGCGTGATTTCCAGAAGCAATGAAGCCAAAGCCGCCGGAGTTCCTATGGGTGCGCCAGCATTTCAGATTAAGGAATTGGTCAAAGAAAAAAATATTACCTTATTCTCTTCCAATTATCCGCTGTATGGTGATTTGAGTAATCGAGTGATGTCCATTTTGGGGCAATTCACTCCTAACCTAGAAATTTACAGCATCGACGAAGCCTTCTTGAATTTTGACGGTATGGACATTTTGGACTATCACGATTATGGAATTCAAATGAAAAATCGCGTACAGAAATGGGTGGGTATTCCAACTTGCATTGGCTTTGCCGAAACCAAAGCATTGTCTAAAGTCGCCAACAAAATAGCCAAGAAATTTCAGGAAAGAACCAAAGGCGTTTATGTAATAGACAGCGAAGAAAAACGCATAAAAGCCTTGAAATGGACCAAAATTGAAGATGTTTGGGGCATTGGTTATCGCACTATCAAAAAAGTAAAACTGCGTAAAATCAATACCGCACTCGATTTTATCCAACCGCAACACGAAGCCTGGATTAAAAAAGAAATGGGTGTTGTCGGCCTTCGCCTAAAATATGAATTGGAAGGTAAATCAGTTTTGGATTTAGAACCCATTGTCGAACAAAAAAAGAGCATTACCACAACCCGAAGTTTTCCGAAACAAATATCCGATTTTGATTTACTCCGAGAACGAATAACAACTTTTGCAGCCGTTTGTGCCGAGAAACTGCGCAAGCAACATTCTTGTTGTCACACCATCATAGTTATGTTAGTAGTTGACAAACATTCGGTTAAAACATCCAAATATTATTTTAATATGGCTATGACGTTACCTTATGCGAGCAATTCAACTTTGACCATAACCAATGCAGCCGTTGAAATGCTAAAAAAATTACACAAAGGCAATGAGGGAATCAGGTTCAAAAAAGCGGGAGTTATCCTCACGGAATTAATTGATGAAAATCAAAAGCAATTCCATTTATTCGAAGAAGAAAACCCAAAGCATTTAGCTTTAATGAAAGTGATGGACCGACTGAATCACAAAATTGGCGATACCAAAATAAAATTGGCTTCCCAAAATTTAAGTCTGACCTGGAATATGAACCAAAATCATCTTTCACCAAGATACACCACTAATTTCAAAGATATTCTCGAGATACAATGTCTATAAAAAAAGAACAAAAGCTTACCTTTTTTCGTCCCGACTTTGAAAGCGACAGGCGAATTCCGTACATAAATGAAGGAGTTTCAGCGGGTTTCCCCTCGCCTGCTGCCGATTTTATGGAAACCAATATTGACTTGAACAAAGAGTTAAGCGAAAATCCTCTAGCTACTTTTTATATCAAAGTAAAAGGCAACTCAATGATTGATGCAGGTATCAACGACAAAGATGTATTGGTCGTTGATCGAAGTCTAGAACCACAAAACAACAAAATTGCAATTTGTTGTATTGATGGTGAATTTACCGTAAAACGCATTCAGGTCGAAAAAGACTGCCTGTACCTTATGCCCGAAAATCCCAATTATGAGCCCATAAAAGTCACCGAAGAGAATCAACTCATCATTTGGGGAATGGTAACTTATGTGATAAAGAAAGTGTAACCATCTCTTTTTAAATACATAAGTGATAAAAGCCCATTTAAGTTTAACTCTTTGTAGGCATTGTTATCAAAAAGGCAAAACCAAAGCAAAGTACAACTTTATTAAGCACTGTGTAGAAAAACTTCGGCAGGTAGACTAAAATAATCCTTAAGTTTCTGAGCCATTTTCAATGTTATTTCTCGTTTACCAGAAAGAATCGCCGAAACATGCCCTTTGCTTCCTATTATTGGTTCAAGATCTTTAGCTTTAATTCCCATTTCGTGCATTTTATATTTAATAACTTCCAATGCATCGAGTTCAGGTAATTCATAATGCTTATCATCATAATCTTTAACCAAAACCATTAATAAATCTAACTCATCACTTTCTGGCGTGTTCGGTTCTGCATGGAAAATTTCCATCAATCGTATTGAAGCCTTATTGTAATCTTCGTCTGTTTTTAATACTTTCCAGTTCATAGTTATATTCATTTATCGGTTAAGATTGCGGTATCAAAAGCTATCGTTTCGACATTAATCTTGTCATACTCCTTATGCGTTCCAAACCAAATTACATAGCAAGCCGTTTGTGTGAAATTTATGGAAACCACCAATCGAAAATCATTTCCCTTTATATTAAAAACTACCCTGTTATTGTTTACAATACTGGCGTTTCCATATACTTTTTTGAGTTCATTAAAATTACCAAACTCTAATTTAGAAAACTCATTGTACCAAATCAACAATTGCGTTTCTGCAATTGGATATATTTTAACATAATATAAAATCGTTTTCTTTACAAGGATTTTCATTGAACAAATATAATTAAAAGTTTTCAATTTGCAAACAAATTATTTATTAATAGAAATCACTAAGAAGAATGACACTCCCAATAATTGAGCAGATAACCTACAAAAAATCTCCGCTCTTCGCTTCAAAAATTATGAAAAAAAAAAACCAAAAAAAGGGTGAAACTAAACGAACTTAGCTTCACCCTTTTTAACTAACTAACAAATTTTATTACCAGAACTTCACGTACAAAGCACAAATAATCAATAGTGTTATTACAATCAATACTGTTGTTTGTGGTTTAACTTTAAACATTTCAGTATCCAATTCGAATGCTTTTGGATTCACTTTCGGTCCAGCAAAACTGATTCCAATCATTAGAAGCATAGTAAATAAGAATGATAATCCCATACAGATATGGAATGGAATTTCGAAACCACCTTTTCCATTAGGCCAAGCAGTATATAACAAAGTTTCATTTCCAAGTATTGCTGGTGCAAATTCATTGAAGAAAACCGACAATAAGAAACCTGAAATTACACCAACAATCGCTGCTGTACCAGTAGTTCTTTTCCAGAACATCCCAAGAATAAACATTGCAAATACCCCCGGACTAATAAATCCAGTATATTTTTGAATGTAAGTGAAACCACCCACACCACCAATTCCTAACAAGTCATTCCAAGTAAACATAACCGCAAGAAGCATCGCTGCAAAAACAGCGTATTTCCCGATATTCACCTGAGCTCTATCAGTCGCATTTTTTTGAATGTATTTTTTATGTACGTCCAAAGTATAAATAGTAGAGATACTGTTTACTTTACCAGCCAAAGAGGCTACAATAGCTGCTGTCAAAGCTGCCACAGACAATCCTTTCAAACCTGTAGGAAGGAAGGTCAACATCGCTGAATAAGCTCCATCTTTCCCACCAACTAATTGTGGTAAATGTCCGTTTTCATACAAAACAAAAGCAGCAATCCCAGGTAACATTACGATAAGAGGCATTAATAATTTTAACATCCCCGCAAACAAAATACCAGTACGAGCCGTTTGTAAATCAGCTCCCAAAGCTCTTTGAGTAATATATTGGTTACAACCCCAATAGTTAAGGTTGATAATCCAGATACCCGCCAAATAAGACATCATTCCTGGAAAAGTAAGATACTTATCGATTTCCAATTGAGAAGATGTAGCTGTAGGTCTTGGAATAATCATTTTGAAATGCTCTGGTGCTTTTTCCATCAATACTTGGAAACCAGCGATTGCATCTTGGCCAAAACCAAAATAGTTTGCAACTGTAGTCAAAGCAATGTACGAAGTAACTAATCCTCCAATGATTAAAACCGCTACCTGAATTACATCTGTATAAGCTACCACTTTCATACCTCCCAAAGAGATAAGCAAAGCAAAAACAGCCAAACCAATCATAATTACGTGTAGATATTCACCTCCTGCAAGTCCGTTGATGGCAACAGCCCCTAAGTATAAAATAGAAGTCAAATTCACGAAAACATATAAAAACAACCAAAAAACAGCCATAATCAAAGCCGTTGATTCGTTATATCTTGTTTTCAAAAATTGAGGCATGGTATAAATCTTGTTTTTCAAATAAACAGGAATAAACCAAATCGCGATGATTATCAAAGCAATAGCAGCAATCCACTCATATGCAGCAACAGCAACTCCTAAAAAGAATCCTTCACCACTCATCCCAATAAATTGTTCAGCCGAAATGTTTGAAGCGATCAATGAAGCCCCGATAGCCCACCAAGTTAATGTTCCTTCTGCAAGGAAGTAAGCTTTGGCATCGTGTTCGTTTTTTTCACGCTTGCGATAAATCATGTATCCATAAGTGGATACCACGACAAAATAAATAATAAATACTGCGTAATCAGCAAAAGCTAGGTTCTGGCTCATGAGTAAATAGATGTTTTAAAAAATTAATAAAATGTGGTTATTCTTTTGTACTTATATTTTTGTAATCTGTAATCTACTGCTTTTTGGTATTAAAACACTTTCTTTTTAGAAAAAACTTTGCAATTCGACAATGTAATCAACTGCAAAATATCA
>DATEOV010000679.1:0-6217 GCA_035273645.1 Flavobacterium sp.
GTAATAATCCGATTGAGATTGGCTGGGTAAAAGAAAACTCTGATGGCACTTTTCATAAAGTTGGACTTTTAGTACCGAATGAACTTGGCATTTATGATATGACAGGAAATGTTGGTGAATGGGTTTTTGATTGGTATAACCCTGAAAAGGATAATTTAGTAAGCAAGAAAAATCCACAAGGGCCAACAGACGGAGAATTTAAAATTTCAAAAGGTGTCAGTTGGTTTTACGAAACACAAGGTGCTGACGGAAAGCCCTTAGAATATGGAATTCATATGCCAGAAGTTAGATACCAATCACCTCGTGAAACACGAAATGATGGTTTCGGATTTAGAATAGCAAAAAGTAAATAAAAACAAGGTTTAACCGTCGTTTAGCAATATGGAGGTTTAGATTTCCTTAATCTGTCACATCGCAAGCTAAAACGTCAATACAATTACATAAAAAGATAAATTACAATGACAGATTATCACTTTAGAAAAGCTGAAATTTCTGAAATCTCTCAAATATGGGATATTTTGCAATTGGCTATATTAAGGAGAAAAGAAGAAGGAAGTGAACAATGGCAGGATGGTTACCCAAACCCTGAAGTGGTTAAAAAAGACATTGAAAAAGAGGCAGGATTTGTTTTGACCGAAGGAGAAACAATCGTCGGTTATAGTGCTATATTGATCAATGATGAACCTGAATATGCAAAAATTGAAGGGAAGTGGTTGACCAATGGCGATTTTGTTGTGTTTCATCGAGTAGCCATTTCCGAAAAATATTTGGGAAAAGGCTGTGCTCAAAAAATGCTTGGCTGTATAGAAGATTTCGCAATCCATAACAACATTTACAGCGTAAAAGCAGACACTAACTTTGATAATTTTGCTATGATGAAAGTGTTTGAAAAATTGGGCTATACTTTCTGTGGACTTGTGTATTTCAGAGGAGGACAAAGAAAAGCATATGAGAAAGTGCTGCGTAAATCTAAAATCTAAAATCTCTTTTCCTTTGTGCTATATTTGTGGACCAATATCGATTCAATGCAAAAAAGGCTTTTATTTCTATTTTTTTTATTTGTGCTACAAATTACTTCTGCCCAAACCAATTTGTCTTGGCAAGGATATTTCTCGTACACCCAAATCAAAGCAGTTTCCGAATCGCCAACGACTATTTATGCCGCTTCCGAAAATGCTTTTTTTTCTAAAAACAACAGCACAAATATTATAAAAACCACTACAACAGTGGATGGACTTTCAGGCGAAACCATTACGGCACTTTATTACAGTCCAACTTTCAATAAAACTATTGTCGGCTATCAAAACGGGCTATTAATCGTTATCAATGAAGCCGATGGGTCAATGCTCAAAGTGGTCGATATTATTAATAAAAATTTGCCAAGTAGCATTAAACGAATCAATAATTTCATGGAATTTGGCGGAATTGCATATGTCTCAACCGACTTTGGGATTGTTCAATTCAATTTAGCCACTTCCAAGTTTGGGGATACTTATTTTATAGGCGATAATGGTGCCGAAATCAAAGTGTCTCAAACCGCAATTTACAACGGATTTATTTATGCATCCACTTCAAGCGGAATTAGAAAAGGAGATATAACCAATCCCAATTTAATCGATTTCAAACAATGGCAGGTGACAAATTCAGGGGATTGGTCGGGAATAACATCGTTTGGAAGCGAATTATATGCAGTAAATACAGCAGGCTACGTTCATAAATACGATTTGGCTTCCAATACATTTAATGGTTTTTTGCCATTATCGGAAGCAACCACAAATTTTCGTTCCATCACAGATTATTTCATTATAACGACTGCCAATACCGTTTTTATTTACAATAAACAGCTGGTATTGCAACGTCAGATAAACAGAAATGAAGTCCCAGAAATAAATTCAACATTCAGCTGTTCTACAGTAATAAGTGATGTAATTTATATTGGTACTGTCGAAAATGGATTGATTACTACTTCACTTTTGCCAGGTTCAACGTATGAAAACATAACACCCATTGGACCTTCCCGAAACAATATATTTTCCATGCAAGTTACTCCAACGCAGCTTTGGGCTATCTATGGGGATTATGATACTTTTTACAATCCGTATCCGTTGGATGATTTTGGCATAAGTAAATTCACGACATCGGGATGGTTGAATATTTCTTATGATAAAGTTTTTGGTGCCAAATCGATGTCCCGAATTGCAGTTAATCCAATCAATGAAAAAGAAGTTTATGCCAGTTCTTTTTTCTCTGGCTTGTTAAGAATTGAAGAGGATATTCCAACAATTTTATACAATCAAACCAACAGTGCTTTGGAATCATTGGCTATTAGTCCACCAGATCCCAATTATATTGACATAAGAATTAACGGAACTGCATTTGATAAATCTGGAAATTTTTGGGTAACGAATTGTAGAGTTGTAAATGGCTTAAAAGTATTAAACTCCGGTGGACAATGGAAAAGTTATGCCATGGATAAAATTCTGTCAGATTATAACAGTAATGACTTTGCCACAATGGTTATCGATAAATATGGAACCAAATGGATTGCAACAAATAAGAACGGTGTAATCGGATTTAATGAAAGTAGTAATACCTTCAAAAAAATTACTTTTGGTGCAGACCAGGGGAATTTACCTATTCAAGATGTTAGAACAGTTGCAGTTGATACCAAGAATCAACTTTGGATTGGGACAACCAAAGGCTTGAGGGTTTTGTCTAATGTTAGCAGTTTTCAAACCGAGAGCCAGCTGACCACAGAAAGTATTATTATTTTGGAGGATAATTTGGCACAGGAATTACTTTATGAGCAATTTATAAGTGATATTGAAGTAGACGGTGCCAACAATAAATGGATTGCTACTGCCGATGCCGGTGTGTTTATGGTATCTCCAAACGGGCAGGAAACAAAGTATCATTTTACAACAGATAATTCTCCATTGCCGAGCAACGTGATAAACGACATCAGTATTAACAGTAGTACAGGTGAGGTTTTTATAGCGACATCAAAAGGATTGATTTCCTTCAGAGGAATTGCGACGTCGGCAAGTGAAAACTTAAGTAATGTATACGTATATCCCAATCCTGTTCGTCCGGAATATGAAGGAACCGTAAAAATAAATGGATTGCTTAATAAAGCAAATGTGAAGATAACAGACGTGGCAGGCAATCTGGTTTATGAAGCCATATCCGAAGGGGGAACTCTTGAATGGGATACAACAGCTTTCGGAAAATACAGAGTGGCATCGGGTGTCTATATGATTTTTATATCAGCTCAAGATGGAGGCGAAACCAAAGTCAAAAAAGTGATGATAATTAGATAGTCGAAAGTTCAAAAGTCTAAAAAGCTTAAATTCTAAGAGGTTCAACAATCCAATAATCTAACAATCCAATTTTGCTAGTTAAAACCAAAGCCATCGTAATTTCAACATTAAAATTTCAAGAGAAAAGCTTGATTGTAAAATGTTTTACTCTATCCAGTGGATTGAAGTCTTACTTTGTTCGGGATGCTTTTTCGTCTCGGAAAGCGAGTCAGAAAATGGCTTATTTTCAACCTTTAACTATTATTGAGATTGAAGCCGTTCATAAAAACAAAGGGACATTGGAAAATTTCAAAGAAGTAAAAATTTCATCTCCTTTTCATTCGATACATTCGGATATATTCAAAAGCACCATAGTTTTGTTTCTTTCAGAAATTCTGCATCATTCGATACATGAGGAAGAAAAAAACGAATCGTTGTTTACTTTTCTAGAAACGGCTTTGCATTGGCTTGACCAACATGATGAAATTTCCAACTTTCATTTGATTCTAATGCTGGAAACCTCAAAATACCTAGGTTTTTATCCTGATACTTCGGATATGGACATGCCTTTTTTCGAAATGATTGAAGGTGTTTTTACACCCTTTCATGCCATGAGTTCGCTTACAGAACACGAAACTCAGTTGTTCAAAAAGCTAATTCAGTTAAAATTGGATAATGATCAAAAAATCTTTCATGTCATTGAAAGACAACTGCTTTTGAAGATTTTAATTGACTACTACAGTTTTCATCTCGACGGATTCAAAAGGCCAAAATCCCTAGATGTTTTGAAAGAAGTCTTTTCTTGAAAATTTCGGTGTGACCAACATTGAAAACTTCGGGTCAAGCTTTCTTTTATATCCTTTATTTTTTCCCCATTCCACGAAAGAATGCAACTACAATTCCTGATACGCAAAAACTCATAACTCATAACTCATAATTCATAACTATTTATTACTTTCGCACCACGATTAAGAAAAGGATAAAATGAGTACAAAATTTACTGAATACAAAGGACTTGACTTGCCTACAGTGGCATCAGAAGTGCTGGATTTTTGGAAGGAAAAAAACATTTTTGAGAAAAGTGTAACCACTCGCGAAGGAAATGAACCTTTCGTGTTTTTTGAAGGACCACCTTCTGCTAATGGATTGCCTGGAATTCACCACGTAATGGCACGTGCGATTAAAGATATTTTTTGCAGATATAAAACCCAAAAAGGATTTCAAGTAAAGCGTAAAGCTGGTTGGGATACCCATGGTTTACCTGTGGAGTTGGGTACAGAAAAAGAACTTGGAATCACTAAAGAAGATATTGGAAAGAAAATAACCGTAGAGGAGTATAACGAAGCATGTAAGAAAACTGTAATGCGTTATACCGATGTTTGGAATGATCTGACTGAAAAAATGGGATATTGGGTTGATATGGAAGATCCATACGTGACTTACAAATCCAAATATATGGAATCGGTTTGGTGGTTGTTGAAACAAATCTACAATAAGGATTTGATGTACAAAGGCTACACCATTCAGCCATATTCTCCAAAAGCGGGAACAGGTTTGAGTTCGCATGAAGTGAATCAACCGGGAAGTTATAGAGATGTTACTGATACAACTGTTGTCGCACAATTTAAAGTGCTTGAAGGCCAAAAAGAATTGGTTTTTAATACTTTTTACGATTATATCAGCTCCAATAATTTAAAACATTATAAGTTCGAAAGACTGGATTTGGATGAAATCCATTTCTTAGCTTGGACGACAACTCCTTGGACTTTACCAAGTAATACTGCCTTGACAGTTGGACCTAGAATTGAATATGTTTTGGTAAAAACATTCAATCAATATACTTTCCGTCCGTCGAATGTGATTTTGGCAAAAAATCTTGTTGGGAAACAATTTGGGAAAGGTTTTTTTGAAAGTACCGATCCATCTGATTTTGAAAATTTCAAAGAAGGAGACAAAAAAATACCATTTCATATCCTTGCAGAATGTAAAGGAGCCGATTTAGTTGGTATTCGTTACGAGCAATTAATGCAATATGCATTGCCATACCAAAACCCGGAAAATGCTTTTAGAGTAATTTCAGGAGATTTTGTAACTACCGAAGATGGAACAGGAATTGTGCACACAGCACCAACTTTTGGAGCTGATGATGCCAAAGTAGCAAAAGAAGCTACACCCGAAGTGCCGCCAATGTTAGTGTTGGATGAAAATGAAAACCCTGTTCCTTTGGTAGATTTACAAGGGAAATTCACCTCACATATGGGAGAATTGGGTGGGAAATATGTAAAAAATGAATATTATACCGATGGAGATGCTCCAGAGCGTTCTATTGACGTAGAGATTGCTATTCGATTAAAAGAAGAAAATAAAGCATTCAAAGTAGAGAAATATGTGCACAGTTACCCACATTGTTGGAGAACTGACACGCCAATTTTATATTATCCTTTGGATTCGTGGTTTATAAAAATTACGGAGGTTAGAGACCGTATGTTTGATCTTAACGAAACTATCAACTGGAAGCCAAAAGCTACAGGTGAAGGCCGTTTTGGAAATTGGTTGAAAAATGCCAACGACTGGAATCTATCACGCTCTCGTTTTTGGGGAATTCCGTTGCCTATTTGGAGAAGTGAAGATGGAGCCGAAGAAATGTTAATAGGATCTGTTGAAGAGTTATACAACGAAATTGAAAAAGCGGTTCAGGCTGGTGTTCAAGCTGAAAATCCATTTAAAGGATTCCAGATTGGAAACATGTCTGAAAAGAATTATGATTTGATTGATTTGCATAAAAATGTAGTCGATCAAATTACGTTAGTTTCTGCTTCAGGGAAAGCGATGAAGCGTGAGGCCGATTTGATAGATGTTTGGTTTGATTCAGGTGCGATGCCTTATGCGCAATGGCATTATCCTTTTGAAAACAAAGA
>DATEOV010000680.1:0-2827 GCA_035273645.1 Flavobacterium sp.
GTGTCGCACATGGGAGAGTTTATACTTTCTGGTCCAAATGCTTTGGCTTTGATCCAAAAAGTAACTTCAAATGATGCCGCAACATTAACAATTGGAAGAGCTCAATATTCTTGCTTACCGAATAATGAAGGTGGAATTGTAGATGATTTGATTGTCTATAAAATGAAAGAAGAACAATATTTACTGGTTGTAAATGCTTCTAATATTGAAAAAGATTGGGATTGGATTTCGGCTCACAATGATTTGGGTGTTGAAATGAAGAATCTATCAGATGATTATTCATTATTGGCGATTCAAGGACCAAAAGCGGTTGAGGCAATGCAATCTTTATCGTCTATAGATTTATCAGCCATTGCTTATTACCATTTTGAAGTAGCTGATTTTGCAGGTTTCCCTAATGTTATCATATCAGCAACTGGTTATACAGGTTCTGGTGGATTTGAAATCTATTGCAAGAACGACGAGGTAGAAACAATTTGGAACAAAGTTTTTGAGGCTGGAGCTGCTTATGATATTAAACCTATTGGTTTGGCGGCAAGAGACACTTTGCGATTGGAAATGGGGTTCTGTTTATACGGAAACGACATCAACGATACAACATCACCTCTAGAAGCTGGTTTAGGATGGATTACCAAATTCAACAAAGAATTCACTAACTCTGACAATTTAAAAAAGCAAAAAGAAGAAGGTGTTGCCAAAAAACTAGTAGCTTTCGAAATGCAAGAGCGTGCAGTACCAAGACATGACTATGAAATAGTTGATAGTTCTGGAGCTGTAATTGGAATTGTAACATCTGGAACTATGTCTCCTTCTATGAACAAAGGAATTGGCTTGGGTTATGTTACCACTGCCAATAGCACAGTTGATAGTGATATTTTTATCAGAATCAGAAAAAATGATGTCCCTGCCAAAGTGGTAAAACTTCCTTTTTATAAAAAATAAGTATTTATGAAATGAGCATGGCTTTAAATTGGTAGTAATAACCAATGAAAATATGCGAATTACAGATGACCGATAAAATCAATAAATATCAACATATGAAAAAAATCACATTTGTATTTCTCTTTTCTACATTCTCTCTATTTGCACAAAATAGTGATACAAGTTGTGACATTTTATTCAAAATAAATAAATTGCTCCAACAAGAGCATTTTAGCCCAAAGCCGGTAAACGACAGTTTATCGGCTTATCTTTTTGATGAATTATTTGATGAATTGGATCCCTCCAGAAACATTTTTTTAAAATCACAAGTAGACACATTATCCAAAAAATACAGACTAAACCTAGACAATCTCATCTTGAAGAAAGATTGCTTTTTTATTGCGGATATAAAAAGTGAGTATAAAAAATCACTCCTGAGAAATAAATCTATTTTTGAAAAACTCAACCGAGAAACTATTAATTTTAATATAAAAGACACCATTCGATTCAAACAAAAAGATTTTAATTTCTATCTAAAAGAGAATGACGTTGAGAAAGCCTTAAATAAAAAAATCAGATTTGAAGTATTCAATGACATATCTGAAAAAAGTAAAAACTTAGATTCATTGAAACTCAATTTCAATTCGATGAGTCATACATCTAAAAAGAGCATTATCGAAAATGAACTTTGCAAAATCAATGCTTTACTTTCTGATGACAAATCATTTGAAGACAATCTTTTTAATATTTTTTGCAACTATTTTGACCCTCATACTAATTATTTCAGTAACGATACCAAATCAAGTTTTGTATCTACTTTATCCAAAGAAAGACTTTCATTGGGATTAGACGTCAGTCTAAATGATAAAAATGAAATTATTATAGACGAAATCGATCCAAATGGACCAGCTTTTAGAACTGGAAAAATCAAAAAAGGAGATCAAATTATTGCAGTATCCAATCAAAAAGAAACACTAGAAGTTTCCTGTTCCTCATTAGAATCCATAGCTACTCTAATGTCATCGGAGCTGAATGCCAATATAACGTTAACCATTAAACGAAATTCAGGAAAAAGTTTCAAGGTATATATTGAAAAACAAGTTTTAAAAGATGAAGAAAACACAGTATACAGTTTTATAATCGATAAAGACATCAAAATAGGTTATATAAAAATACCAAGTTTCTACTCTAATTTTGAAGGAGGAAACAGTAAGGGTTGTGCTCAAGATGTAGCCAAAGAAACCATTAAATTAATGAAAGACAATATCAAAGGATTGGTTCTTGATTTGAATGATAATGGAGGTGGCTCTATGGAAGAAGCCGTGAAATTAGCCGGTTTATTCATAGATTACGGACCAATATCAATAGTGGTTGATAATAAAAAAGAATTGTCCGTGATAAACGACCCATATAGAGGCGTTATTTATAAAGGTCCAATCGTTATTATAATTAATGGTAATTCAGCCTCGGCAAGCGAGTTTTTTGCTTCAATTATGCAAGATTACAACAGGGCTCTTTTGATAGGAAGTACTTCCTTAGGAAAAGCTACCATGCAAACTATTGTTCCTTTAGAAAAAAATGACGACCAACATTTTGTAAAACTAACTATTAGCAAATTTTACAGAATCACCGGGAAAAGTCATCAGGCTGTAGGAGTTATACCGGATGTTCAAATTCCAACCATCTATCAAGATGTTTTTCAAAAAGAAAGCGGATTTCCAACAGCTTTGAAAAATGAAAGTTTAAAATCAAGAATTCGTTTTACACCTTATGTAAGCAATGAATTAATTGAATCTCTTGCTCAAAAAAGCAGAAGCAGAGTGGCACAAGATTCTTATTTTAATTCTATTATTGATCTCAATTCAAAGATTGATGCCGTTGTAAAGAAATCCAAATTTGAAATTCC
>DATEOV010000681.1:0-2606 GCA_035273645.1 Flavobacterium sp.
ATATAGAAATTGAAAAGCTTCGTTTTCAAAATGTAGATGTCAGAATTAATCTTGATTCCAACATTGACACTGTAAAAGTGCCTCCATTATTATTCATTTCGCTTATAGAAAATGTATTTAAGCACGGAGGAGCCAACAATAATAATCTCAAAATGAAAATTAATTTCAGAGTTATAAATTCTATGCTTGAATTCGAAGTAATAAATAATTTTGTAATTTCACCACCGCTAAAAACAAAAAAAGGTATTGGTTTGTCCAACACTAAAAAAAGATTAAAAATAATTTACAGAAATAATTTTACCATAAACCAAATGATAAAATTCAATTTCTATATAATCAAAATACAAATACCTTTATACAATGAAGATTAAGTGTATACTAATAGACGACGAGCCTTTAGCTATAAAAGTATTGCTCAATTATTTTGAAAATTTTTCAGACTTTGAGATTATTGGTACATTTAATAATTCATTAGAAGGACTTGAATTTATAAATTCAAATAATGTTGATGCAGTTTTTCTTGATATCAACATGCCTATGATGACCGGTTTTGAATTAATCAGTTTGATTGAAAACAAAACTCGAGTTGTCATTACAACAGCTTTCAGGGAATTTGCAGCCGAAAGTTATGACTTAGAAGTATTAGATTATTTAGTAAAACCCATTCCATTACCGAGATTTATAAAATGTATTCATAAGATTGAAGCCGAATACAATTTAAAAAATAATATCAAAATTGAAAACCATCGTGTAGAACCACATCTTTTTATCAAAGTAGATAAAAAAATGGTAAAAATCAATATTGATGAAATCCTTTTTGTCGAAGGAATGAAAGAATACATCAAAGTTGTCACTCCCGAAAAAACTTATATCACCCATAAATCACTGACCTCATTAACCGAAGAATTGCCTACTGATCGATTTATGCGTATTCATAAATCTTATACAATCGCATTAAATAAAGTAAAATCGATAGAAGGTAACAGAATACAAATTTCATCTTATACTATCCCTATTGGCCGAAATTACAGTAAAGAAGTTAAAAGCAAAATCTTGGAATAATTTCTTCATATAACCTAGAGATTAACTCAATAAAAAGTAATAAAATCGCCATTTGTTGACGAAATAATGTCGTTTATATAAAAGTGAAAAACTTTATATCATAAAATTTTTTTTTGAAATTCTTAACAAATATATTTACAGTCTTGCAGCATCAAAAAATTAATAATAACCAAAAAAAATTAAATTTTAAATTATGAGTTCAGAAAATTCACAAACCAAATGGGGACAATTTATCCCCCTAGTCATTGTATTCTTCTTTTGGGGATTTGTTGCTGCAAGTAACGACATTCTTATCCCAGTTTTCAAAAAAGCATTTGATTTAACACAAGGTGAAAGTCAATTAGTTGCTTTTGCATTTTATATAGCATACACCGTTGGTTCTCTTATTTATATGGGAGTTTCCGTTTTGATAAAAGAAGATTTAGTAAACAAAATTGGATATAAAAATGGGTTATCACTTGGATTACTTATTTCTGCATTAGGTACACTTTTATTTTATCCAGCTGCCAATACAGGCTCTTTTACATTAATGTTAGCAGGCCTTTTTATAGTTGGTCTTGGTTTTTCACTACAACAAACCGTAGCAAACCCATTAGCAATTGCCTTAGGACCTATTAAAACAGGTTCACAACGTTTAACATTGGCAGGAGGAATCAATAATTTTGGAACAACAATCGGACCCTTAATTGTTAGTTTTGCCATTTTTGGTTCAAGTGCAAATGCTAATACTGATGCAAGCATTGAAAGTGTAAAAATTCCTTACCTAATACTAGGATTTGCATTTTTGGTTGTTGCTATTTTATTAAAATTTTCATCATTACCTGAGAGACCAGAATTAATTGAAGAAGATGATTCTCAAGACGGAATAGCTGTTAAAACATCAGCCTTGCAATACCCTCAATTGATTCTGGGTATGATTGCTATATTTTTATACGTTGGAGTTGAAGTATCTACAGCAAGTAATCTACCTGCTTATATGGAAAGTAAACTAGGCTTTTTAACCAAAGACATTGCTCCATACATATCTTTATATTGGGCAAGTTTAATGATTGGTCGTTGGACTGGAGCTGTTGAAGCTTTTACAGAGAACATGAGCTTATTAAAAATATTGCGTTTTATTGCTCCTTACTTAGCTTTTGGTGTATTTTTAGCTGTAAACGCTATAGCCAAACACGACTTAACTCCTTTTTACATCTATGGTCTAGTAATTTTGGTATTAATTGGGGCAGACATGGCGAGTAAAGGAAACCCTGCCAGAATGTTGTTGATTTTTTCATCTTTGGGAATTTTGGCAACTGCCATCGGTATGGCAACATCTGGAATGATCAGTGTATATGCCTTTACCAGTGTAGGTTTATTTTGTAGTACACTTTGGACTTGTATCTTTACTTTGGCAGTAAGTGGATTAGGAAAGCACACAAGCCAAGGAAGTAGTTTCTTAATTATGATGATTATGGGCGGTGGTTTTGTCAGCGTTTTACAAGGTAAAGTTGCTGATTTCGTTGGAATACAAAACAGCTATATCGTTGGTATCATTTGCTTTG
>DATEOV010000682.1:0-4262 GCA_035273645.1 Flavobacterium sp.
AACGTGGTCTTACAAAAATAAGTTCGGGGCAGTTTTTTTTCGCCAAAAATCCACTTATTGCAGAACGGACGCCAAATTTTCTGGCTTCATAACTCGCAGCCGAAACGACTCCACGATTTTCGGCTCCCCCAACCGCAATGGGTTTTCCACGTAACTCAGGATTGTCCATTTGCTCCACCGAAGCATAGAAAGCATCCATGTCGATGTGTATTATTTTTCTATGTGGAAGCGGTTCGGACATATTACAAATTTAGAAACGTTTTGAAAAAAATGGAACGACAGAACTGTTAAAAAAATAAATGAATATCTTTGATGAACGCAACTAGCCCCGATAGAAGTGGAAATCCTTATGAGCCGGGGTTCGGCTCATAAGATTGAAACGAATAGCGGGATAAGGCTCCTAAAAAAATATACAAATGCTAGAAATAGAAAGAAAATTTTTGGTCACTTCGGATGTATTCAAACAAGAATCTTTTGCCCAAAACAGAATAAAACAAGGCTATTTAAGCTCCGTTCCTGAAAGAACCGTACGAGTGCGCGTGAAAGGAAACAAGGGTTTTTTGACCATAAAAGGAATCTCAAGCGAATCGGGTATGTCCCGTTTTGAATGGGAAAAGGAAATCCCTATTGATGAGGCCGAAAAATTATTGCTATTATGCGAATCTGGCGTAATTGACAAAACCCGATTTGAAGTCAAAACGGGTCGTCATATTATCGAAATTGATGAGTTTTATGGTAAAAATCAAGGACTGATTATGGCTGAAATCGAACTAAAATCTGAAACTGAACCTTTTGAAAAACCAATCTGGCTTGGTGAAGAAGTTACGAATGACAAAAGATATTACAATGCCTACTTGAGCAACAATCCTTTTAAGAATTGGTGATTTTATTTTTGTAATTCCTCAATCTTCACAATTACTGCACCACTACTTTTATTGGAAGCAATATCCATAAAAGCTTTTTTGCTTAAATCTATTTCTCTTCCTCTTGCAAAAGGACCGCGATCAGTAACTTCTACTACTACCGATTTCCCATTGGCTTCATTGGTAATTCTGAGCTTGGTCCCAAAAGGGAATTTTCTATGGGCTGCAGTTAATTTTTTGTTGTCAAATCTTTTTCCGCTTGCTGTTCTTTTACCATTAAACTTGTCATGATAATAAGAGGCGTGGGCATTTTTTTTGAAGAATACAAACTTTCCGGTTTCAACAATTACAGAATCTGGGGCGATTGTTACTGGTGTAAACTCTTTTTCGACAACTTTAGTAGTTTTTTTTACAGTGTCTTTATTGATGGAAAATTTTTTGCTGTTTATAATGGAACTTTGACTACTTACCAAACCAATATTGGCCAGTAAAAATAAAAGCGTGATTATTTTTTTCATTTATAGTTTATTAGGTGAAACTTTGAATTGCAAAAAAATTATGGGTAAAAAAAAGTCCTTTTCAGGACTTTTAAAAATGGGTTTAAAACCACAAGGACCAAGGGATTCTACTTAAAATAAGCACTAATCCTAAACCGTAAAATATAGAGAAGGTTTTGAATTTTGATTCGCTAGTCGTTAATTTTTTATGTTTTGACCAACCAATCGTAATTAAAACGATAGCAATGATATTGATTAATGGATGTTCTAATGAAGTTAAACGTAATGCTTTATCAGACATTTGCCCAAATGAGGCTAACCCTAGCGGAGAAACAAAATACAAGATTATACCAACCAATAATTGAACGTGTATTCCAATTAATCCAAACAAAGCAATTTTCCTGTCTTTTGGAGTAAATTCTTTTTTAGAAGACACCCCTATTATGGCATTAATAACTGCGATAACAAGAACTAACAATGCAATATAAGCCCAACCTGAGTGAAATTTTTGTAAAATCGTGTACATAAATAGTTTTTTAATTTAAACAAATATAAGCAAAAAAGTCATAAAAAAACCCCAATACACTAAAAAGCGATTGGGGTTTTGTGAACCTTATCTTGATTCTTTTTTAGAAATCGTAACGTAAACTAAAGTTATAAGTTCTTCCAAATCCGAAGAAAACTTGGTTAGCATTTGCTACACCATTGTATGTTTTTCCTGCAGATGCATAAGTAGGTCCAGATGTACCTGAAACAAAATCATCAGCAAAAATATTAGATCTAGATTCAGCAATATAAATTTCATCAAATACGTTGTTTACATTCAATCTGAAATTTACTGATTTATCTCTTTTTGCTCCTACAAGCATTTTATATGAGAATCCTGCATCTACTAATCCGTAAGAAGGCAATTCTAAAGATCCTTTATTGTCAACCTTTGTGAATTTTTCAGGAGAAATTGCTGCATATAAATTATTATTAAAATTATAATTTGCATCTAAAGAAACTCTTTCCAAAACTTCATAAGAAGCTCCCAAAGAAGCTGTCATTTGAGCAGCATCACCTACTTTGACATTATCTAAATATAAAAGTGATTTACTCAATTCTACGTTAGCAGAATTGTATAATGTAGAATTAGCATTACCACTGTATTCCCAGTTCCCAAAAGAGAACATTCCGTTAACTTTGAATTTATCAGTAATTCTAGCGTTCCCTTCAAATTCAACTCCCATGTGTGTTTCACTAATTCCTGTATAATCATAATACCCACCATTATTAGTAGTTGTATTAGAATCATTTATTCTTAGATTTCTATCATCCCAAGTAGTATAATAAACATTTACATTGGCAGAGAAAATTCCAGAACGGAAACCGTAACCACCTTCAACACTCATTATTTTTTCATTTACCAAATATGGATTCACTATAGAAGCATTTCCAGGATAAACAGCATTAAAAAACGGTTGCTTTGAATAATATCCAGCATTTGCAAAAACATTATGCTGCTCATTGATATTATAGTTTACTCCTCCTTTTACGTTACCTCCAAGAATATTTTCATAATCTGTAGAAGAAAGTGGATCAGAACTTAAATATTTAAAGTAATCTACTCTTTTGAAACCTTGTTGAGAAACAGCTCCTTGAATGAATGCTGTTAAGTTATCTTTAGAATACTCTAATTGAGTAAAAGCACCATACCAGTTTACGTTTCCATCATTGTAGAAATTAATTTTATCTCCACTAGTAGCGTTTGAAAAAGGATTCCCAGAAGGACTAACAGTATAAGTATTAGTCAAAACTCTATTTGGATTATTCTTATCCGTATTATCAAAATAAACATCTGCTCCTAGCAAATTATTTAAATTTTGATAGTGAATACCCACATAAGTTCTAGCGTCAACCCCTAAATCCCAAGTTATGTTCTCTGTGAATTTTTTATTGAAATTAATTACACCACCATACCAGTCGTGAGAGTTGATAGATGAAATTTGAGAAATACCTGAAGTACTATTATAAACATAAGGTGAAGCTGGAGTTCCTGCACCAGATCTACCTGTATTTGAACTATTTTGAAAATTACCATTAATCTCCGTTCTTGTTCTAGCCACTCCATTAATCATAACTGTTTGACCAGAGTTGTAGGCTTGAATTTTATCAAAATCCACTAAACCATCAGCAGTTCTAAATGCATCTGCTGTATAAGACGAACCTCTAACTCCTCCTGCACCTCTAGCTCCTCCACCACGGCCCCAAGAACCGTAAAGAACAGTAGACAATCTTGAAGTCTCGTTGATTTTGTAATCCCAGTTAAAAGAACCAACTGGTTTATGGAAATAGTTTCTAGTCATGCTAAATTTTTCTCCATTCAAATATCCCCAATCCGAGTTGTATTTTATATTTGGATCTCCATCAACTCCATATTTTTGATACTGAGCGATAGTAATACTTGAACTTCTTTGGTTGTGCCATTGTGGCGCTCCTGTAAAAGTAAATTGAAAATCGTGTTTATTGTCTTTTGTAGTATAACCCAAAGCTACAAAATAGTTGTCTCCAACAAAATCAGTTCCATCTACATATCCATCACCCATTGTATGGCTGTATAAAATAGAAGCTGAAAGTCCATTCTCTAATTTACCTGTAGAATAAGACGCTTGTGTTTTTAGATAATTTGCATTTCCAAAAGAAGTCCCAATAGAACCTCCTTCTTTTTGATCAGAAGTTTTAGTCAATATATTTATTGTTCCTCCAACAGACGCAATAGCCAATTTTGAAGACCCTAAACCTCTTTGTACTTGCATAGCAGAAGTTACATCAGATAATCCAGCCCAGTTACTCCAATATACAGAACTATTTTCCATATCATTAACAGGTACACCATTAATCATAACTGCAATGTTATTTT
>DATEOV010000683.1:0-5017 GCA_035273645.1 Flavobacterium sp.
AGGCGATGTTCAGGAAGATGAGTTGAAACAAGGAAAGAAACTAAATCTTACGACTTGGGGGAAAGAAGCTCCTGGTTATGAAGGATTGTTGCATACAGTGATCGATGATAAAATTATTAAAGAGAAAATTCCAACATTGCAGGGAAATTATTATGATTTTTTTGAAGGTGTTTATCAGTCAATTATTAATGATGCCCAAGAACCGGTTACAGCTAAAGAAGGATTACAAGTGATGCAAATTATTGAAGCTGCTATAGAAAGTAATGCTCAAGGGAGGGTTATTACGTTGTAAGGAATGATATTTTTTGCACTCAATGTATTGTTTTGCAGCTTGGGTGAGGGATTACTTCACTATACATTTATTTTCATTGGAGTTCAGTGAATTTCATTTGAAGCTAGCTGCCGAAGTAGCGCGTGGATAGTCCGACAGCATTAGAAAAAGGGACCGACTAAGCGATATGCTGAGTTGGTCCTTTTTTCTAATGGTGGCACCTCCAAATGTTTCTTATTTTGATGGATTATTTGCTATTTTTTTCTAACAATAACGTTGTAATTTATTGTTGAGGAAGGCTTTGTGTATTTGGATTGTATCTTTTCGTACTTTTGACACAAAGGATCCCAAAAAACAATTATTTTGATAGATTTAAACTTTTTAGGTCGATTTAAGACTAAGGGCAAATACAAGAAAAACTATCGAGATGCTAAAGCGTCTTATTTGGTCCGAATTCGATGGGCGGTATCCATGTTTTATTTTGCTATGGGGTTGTGTTTTGCTACATGGGCAAGTCGTATTCCAACTATAAAATCAGCATTGAACTTAAGCGATGGTCAGTTAGGAAGTATTCTTTTTGCCTTGCCTGTAGGACAATTAACGATGATGTATTTTTCGGGTAAATTGGTTACTCGTTATGGAAGTCATCGGATTTTGCTTTTTGCAATTATGATGTATGCGGTGAGTTTGACGAATTTGGGACTGGCTCAAAACGCATGGCAATTAGCTCTTGGATTATATGCTTTCGGAATCTTTGGCAACCTCACTAATATTTCTGTAAACACCCAAGGCGTTTATACAGAAGGACTTTTTAAAAGAACTATTATGTCTTCATTCCACGGGATGTGGAGTTTGGCAGGATTTACAGGTGCATTGGTAGGATTGGGAATGTTGGCATTACAACTCAGTACATATATCCATTTCCTAATCGTTGCTTTTATTGCATTTTTGTTGATTGCTTTTAACTTTAAATTTTTGATTAAGGCCAAAGAAACAATCAAAATAGAGAAGAAAAAAGGATTCAGTAAGCCAGATGCCACTTTAGTTTCACTTGGAATTATTGGATTTTGTAGTATGGCCAGTGAAGGAATTATGTTTGATTGGAGTGGTGTTTTTTTTAAAGACATAGTCAAAGCTCCTGGCGCTTTAATAATTTTAGGCTACACTTCATTTATGATTATGATGGCAAGTGGTCGTTTTTTTGGGGATAAATTGATCAATATATATGGGCGAAAAACGGTAATGAAAATTAGTGGAATTATGATTTCATCCGGTTTCTTCACTGCAGTAGCTTTTCCTTATATAATACCCTCCACAATTGCTTTTATGGTTATTGGTTTGGGAGTTTCTACAGTTGTACCTACTTTGTATAGTATTGCAGGTAAACACCCAACAATCCCTACTGGCGAAGCTTTGACCACTGTTTCTAGTGTAAGTTTCCTTGGTTTTTTGATGGGTCCACCTGTTATAGGCTACATTGCTGAACTTTTTAGTTTACGATTCTCATTCGCCTTTATTGGAATTTTCGGTGTTTTTATCGCTTTTATGGTTAGCAGAATTAAGGCTATTGATTAGATCTATAAATTTAAACTATTTCTTTGAATTTGTTATAATTAAGAAAATAGCGACTATTTAAAAATTAATTAATAGTTTTTTTCCTAAGTTTGTGACTTAGTTTTTAATTTAATGATTGTTTTATTCAATTAAAAGCTAAGATGCCACACTTGATTTAAGTTTTTATAGTTCATTTTTCCCAAAACTTTTTTATCCTTTTTTTAAAACAAATCTAATTTTTGGATGCGTTGTGCTTTTGCATACAACGTGTTCCAAATGTTTACAAAACAAGTATGGGTAAATTTTGGTTAGGAATGCTTTTTTTATTGAAAATGTCTTTTGTATGTGCCCAAAAACCAACAGGAATTAAGGGTAGAATCATTGACTCTAAAACTCAAAAACCATTAGAAAATGTAGTGGTTACGATTGCAAATACACAATTGATGCAACTCACTTCAAATGATGGTGTTTTTAGTTTTTATGCTGTTATTCCAGGAAATCAATTGTTGCTTTTGAATAGTCAAGGGTTAAAGGATGTGATATTGCCTGTTGTGATTGCCAAAGATCAAATGTTGGATTTGGGTACTATTCCATTAGAAGATAATCAAACTTCGGAGCAGCAAACAGGTATAATCACGCTTCTTGAAAGTGATTTGAGTGATGACAACAGCGGTTCAGAAAGTACGTCGGGGCTTTTGCAATCTTCCAGAGATGCTTTTCAGCAAGCTGCGGCTTTCAATTGGGGACAGGCACGGTTTAGGATTCGGGGATTGGACAGTCAATATGCTACGACAATGATCAACGGTGTTACTATGAACAAACTGTTTGATGGAAGACCACAATGGGGAGATTGGGGTGGATTGAATAATGCAATCCGAAATCAGGAATTTACGGTGGGTTCTTTTCCTTCGGATTATGCTTTTGGAGGAATTTTGGGCACTCAAGAAATCAATACCCGAGCGTCTATTTACAAACCGGGAACAATTTTGTCTTTTTCGGGTACCAACACCAATTACGATTGGCGAATGATGGGAACTTATGCTTCTGGAATGAATAATAAAGGTTGGGCATTTGTGGTTTCGGCTGGAACGCGTTGGGCAACCGAAGGGTATTTTGAAGGTACCAATTATAATGCCTTAGCGGGTTTTATTAGTATAGAAAAGAAAATAAACGACCGCAACTCCTTGAATTTATCTGGATTCTACACACCTAATTCCAGAGCCAAAAATTCGCCAAATACTGCCGAAGTTACTGAATTAACGAGCGAAAAATACAATTCGTATTGGGGTTGGCAAGATGGCAAAAAACGTAATGCTAGAATAAAAACTATTGAGGAACCTATCTTGATGCTGAATCATTTTTGCACCATCGATGATTATTCAACTCTGAATTCAAGTTTGACTTATCAATTTGGAAAAATAACCAACAGTAATATTGATTACCAAAACAGCAATAGCCCGGATCCAACTTATTATAGAAAAATGCCGAGCTATTACAGCTCGATGTATGCTCCAGATAATGGGGAATTTTCAGGAGAATTTACTCCTGATTATTTGAATACAGAGAAAAGTAAAGAGCAGTATTTAGCCAATAATCAAATCGACTGGAATGCGTTGTATTATGCGAATCAAACTCCAGTTTTGGATGCCAATGGTGAAATAACAGGGTTTGTTCCGTCCAAAAGTAATTATGTTTTATACGAAGACCGCACAGACGATCAAACAATAACGGCTAATTCTACCTTCAATACCCAAATAAGTGATAATCTTTTCTTGACGGCTGGAGGTTTTTACAGTCACCTGAAATCCCATAATTACCAACAATTAACCGATTTATTGGGAGGTATGTATTTTGATGATATCGATGTTTTTTATAATGGAAATCAAGCACAATCGGATTTGAACCATCCCGACAGGCAGGTTGTTGAGGGAGATACTTATGGTTACAATTTTAATTATATGGCGAATAATTTAAACCTTTTTACCAATTTTAAATTTACATATGATAAAGTCGATTTTTATTTGGCACAAAATTTTATAAGCACAAATTATCAACGGGAAGGTTTGTATCAAAACGGACTTTATCCAACCAATTCTTTTGGGAAAAGTGAGAAAGTGCAATTTGAAAATTTTGGTTTTAAAGGCGGAATACTTTTCAAAATTTCGGGTAAACAGCAGTTGAATTTCAATGTGGCATATCTTTCAAATGCGCCGACAATACGGAATGCGTTTCCGAATTCTCGCTTGAACAATTCAGTTGTTGCTGGTTTAGAAAGTGAAAATATAAGCAGTTTGGATGCGAGTTATTTTTACCGTACTCCAAAATGGCAAACCCGTCTTACTATTTTTTATGCTACTATAAAAAACATCACACAAACTTCTTTCTTTTATGCTGAAGGGATTTTTGATGATGGGGCAGGATATGCAAATACGGATGCTTTTGTAAGCCAAACATTAACGCATTTGGATAAGAAGAATGTTGGTGCCGAGTTCAGTTTCCAATACCAATTAACCCCAACGCTAATGACTAATTTCTCGGCAGCTTACGGTCAGTTTACTCTTGTCAGCAACCCGAATGTCACCATAACCAATGATGCTCAAGCGACTATTGAAAATCCAAATCCCGTATTTGATTTTGGAACAGCATCATTAAAAAATTACCATCAGGCAGGAATGCCACAGCAGGCTTATGCTTTGGGAATCGAATATAGAGATCCTAAATATTGGTGGATTGGTGCCAATATTAATTATTTGGCGAATAGTTTTATAGACATTTCACCCATTTCCAGAACGGCTACATTTTATAAAAATCCAGAGAGTGGTTTTAATTTTCCCGAAGCTTCAGAGGAAAGAGCGAGAGAATTATTAAAGCAAGAAGAATTTGAACCCACTACTTTGTTGAATATTTCAGGAGGAAAATCCTGGAAAATAAAGGGAAAAAATGTCGGACTTTTTGCAACGATAAATAATGTTCTGGATTTTAGTTATAAAACTGGAGGATATGAACAGGCCAGAAATGCAAATTTTAGACAACTTAATCAAGATGTTTCCAGCGGGACACCCAATTTTGGCAACAAATATTTTTATGGTTATGGGCGGACGTATTTTGTGAACCTGTACATTAATTTATAAACTCAAAACACAAGAAAATGAACTTAAAATACTACACTGTTTTTTTAGGAATTGCAATGAC
>DATEOV010000684.1:0-15726 GCA_035273645.1 Flavobacterium sp.
GTATCAGTTAATTTTGAATGAACCGTTGGATCATAAACATCCTGAAAAGGGAACCTTTAAACATTATATTTACCTTTCTCATAGTGATTTTAATAGTCCAATGGTAATTGAAACCCACGGATATAATACAGGTAACATAAAAAGCGAAGTGAGTAAATTACTAAAAGCAAATCAAGTGGCTGTCGAGTATCGATTTTATGGTAAGTCAAGACCAAATCCTGTTCAATGGCAGTATTTAACCAATGATCAGGCGATCGAGGATTATCATAACATCACAATAAAATTGAAAGAATTATACAAAGGGAAATGGATTTCGACAGGAATAAGTAAAGGGGGAGAAACCACATTAATTTATAAATCGAAATACCCCAATGATGTAGATGTGGCCATGCCTTATGTAGCGCCATTGATTAATACCCAAGAAGATCCAAGGACTGTGGAGCATGTAAAAATTGTAGGTACTCCTGAATGCAGAGCAAAAGTCACTCATTTTCAGAGAGCATTATTGCTAAATAGAGAAGCTCTTTTGAAGGAAATTAAAGAATATGCCGAGAAGGAAAAAATGACTTTTACCGAAGTTTCTGTTGAAGAAGCTTTAGAATATGGAACCTTAGAATTCCCATTTTCTTTTTGGCAATGGGGCGGAAAATGTGAAGATATTCCTGTTGAGGGAGCCAGTCCTGCAGCATTATTTGATTATTTGAATAAGATTGTGGGAATTAGCACTTATAATGATCAAAAATATTTTGATTTATTGCCGTCATATTATCAACATCTGACGGAATTAGGATATTATGGTTTTGATTTTGAACCTGTGAAAGATTTATTGAAAACTGTGAAAAGTACTTCTAATTCAAGATTTGCACCCAAAGACGTGACTATGGGCTATAATCCAAAATACATAAAAAAGGTACGGAAATATGTAGAGACAAAGGGTAATAAAATACTTTATATCTATGGAGGTTACGACACTTGGGCATCCTGTGCTCCAACACCAAAGTCTAACCTGGATGCATTGAAGATGGTGCTTCCGGGAGGAAGTCATGCCACGAGAGTTAAAAATTTTCCAAAAGAGGACCAAGAAAAGATTATCGCAACTCTGAATGGTTGGTTGAAATAAAAAAGAGGCTTAATTGCCTCTTTTTCTATAATGTTTTCATTTGCTTTTCTAAAAAGTTATTGGATTGCTGTTCCAATAATTCGGTTGCATTTTTTCTTTGCAAATCATATAATTTTTTGTCCTCGGCAATATCAGCGTAGACTTTATCGTGCATTGTAGCACTGGTTTTTATCAATAATTCTCGTTGGTATTTGTCCTGTTCGATAGTGGCTTTGAGCGCTGTTTCCAGGTCTTCCAATTTGAAATCGTATTCACCTCTAGGCGATAATAATTTGGCAATAATTGGAGAAGTTTCAATCGCTAAAAATAAAAGCATTATAAAAAACGAGGGAATCCAAGGCAATTTATTCAAAGCGTTGATTCGTGCCATCAAACCATCAAATCCATCAATGATAGGCTGGGTTTCGGTAACTTTCTTATCTAAATCTGTTTGCAATGTTTTAGTGCCTTTTTCCAAAACAGCTATTTTAGCTAAATTGTTTTTGCGAATGGTGTCCAATTCTTTTTTGGATAAATCATGCTTGGCAATTTTTTCTTTAAAAACGGGGCCTTTGCCTAATTTTTTAGTCCCGGCTGTTCCTTCGGCTTCTTTGATATAAGTGTCATAAAGCGTGTTTACTTCTTTTTCTTTATTGACGATTTCAGCTTTAAGACTCTTGATTTCGTTTTTGTTTTTATCCAAATCCGATTTGAAATAATTGGCGACTTCTTTTTTGTTATTCAAAGCCATTGCATTTTTCTCTTTCAATAAAACGGTATTGATTTCCTTTTCGAAAATTTTGATTTCCAATGGTTTTGAAATCACAATAGCAATGATGAAAGCCAAAATAATTCGGGGGGTTGCCTGTAGAAATTCATTGGCAAAGCTATCCCTTTTTCGGATAGTGGAAACAATAAATCTGTCTAGATTAAAAATAAGGAGACTCCATACGAACCCAAAAAGTAATGCGGGAATGACGTTGTCAAAAACGGTGAAAAGGGCGTAGGCACTAGCAATAAAAGCCATAACAGCCGTAAAAAAAACGGTGGCTCCAATACCAACAAATTTGGTTTGTTCGCCATCGGAACAACCTTCAAGAAGCTGTTTGTCAGCCCCTGAGCAAAGGATAAAGAATTGTTTTAACATGATTGATTTGATTTTTGATTGATGATACAAATTTAACTCCAAAAAATTAATAATGATATAAAATGTTGATTTGTTTTTGGTTAGCGTTTAGTTTTTAATTGGCATTTCGTTTTTAATTGAATATTATTTTAATGTAATCATTTGTTTTTTCGCGACAGCATTCATAACAATATGTTAATTTCTTACAAGAATTAAATTAATGTTTGAAATATATTTTTGCATCAAAATTATTTAAACAAAAAAAATGAAAAGAAAATACTTAGTTATAATAATCTTCTGTTTTGCTTTAGTTGGTTATGCGCAAAAAGGAATTATATCTGGAAAAGTTCTGGATAAGGATGATAAAATGCCTTTGCCTGGTGCAATGATTGAAATTGTAGGTATAAATAAATACACCATTTCAGATTATAATGGGAGGTATGAGTTGTTGAATGTTGTTGCAGGTTCCTATACTGTTCAGGTAAAATATATGGGATATACCGCAGCAAAGGGTGATCTTGTGGTGGGAGAAGGAGTAAATGCTGTTTATGATTTTGAATTAACAGCTTCTGGAACTGAATTGAATGAGGTTGTTGTTGGAGATATTTTAAAGGGACAGGCGAAAGCTTTAAATCAGCAGAAACACAATAAAAATATTAGTAATGTGATTTCTTCTGATCAAGTAGGGCGTTTTCCGGATGCAAATGTTGGGGACGCTTTAAAAAGAGTTCCTGGGGTTACGATGCAAAATGACCAAGGGGAAGCCAGAAACATCATTATTAGAGGATTGGCTCCATCATTAAATTCGGTTACTTTGAATGGGGATAGAATTCCGTCAGCCGAAGGTGATAATAGGAATGTACAGATGGATTTAATTCCGTCAGACATGATCTCGACTATTGAAGTAAGCAAGACACTAACTTCTGATATGGATGCAGATGCAATTGGTGGATCCGTAAATCTGGTTACTAGACCAACTCCAAATGAGGAAAGAATCTCAGCAACCATTGCAGGTGGATATGCTCCAATACGCGATAAACCTATTTATACAGCAGGGTTAGTTTATGGGAATCGTTTTTTTAGCAGCAAATTAGGAGCAGTGATAAGTGGTTCGTATAATAATGTGGATTATGGTTCCGATAATATTGAAAATGAATGGGTTAAAGATGATTTTGGAAATGAATTCGTGCAGGCTTCAGAAATTAGAAAGTACGATATTCAGCGTATCCGAAGAAGTGCATCGGTTGCATTAGATTATAAATTTAACGAAAACAATACCATTTTTGCCAATGCGATTTACAATTGGAGAGATGATAGAGAAAACCGTTTCAGAACTACTTATGATGACATTGAAGCTATTTATGATGATGTCGATGAAGAAAAGATTGTTGGTTTTGAAGGTCGTGTAAAACGTGAAACCAAAGGTGGAGTGGATAACGACAGAAATAAAAGCAGAAGATTAGAAGATCAACGAGTTCAAAATTATTCGCTACGTGGGGAGCATTTAATTAACTCAAAATTAGATTTAGATTGGTCTACTAATTATTCTAAAGCTAGAGAATATCGTCCGGGAGAGCGTTATATTGAATACCGTCAGAAAGGGTTGGATATGACTCAGGATTTATCGGATCCAAAATTTCCTTTGGTAACAACAACGGGTGAAGCATTGGATGAATTTGAATTTGATTCTGTTTCTGAAAATACTGATGATACGAGCGAAAGTGAATTTGGAGCGAAAGTAAATATTCGTTTTCCTTTTACAATTATTCCTGCAGAAAAAGGAAGAATCAGAACGGGTCTTAGACTTCGTATGAAAGAAAAATCAAGAAGCAATAATTTTTATTCTTACGAACCTATTAATGATGACATGGCATTGTTGTCTGAGATTTCGACAAGTTATTTTGATGGAAAAGATTTTAATCCAGGTAGTAAATATGTACCAGGAACTTTTGCATCGGCAAACTTTTTAGGAAATCTTGATTTGAATAATGCATCTTTATTTGACAAAGAATCGGATCCATCAGAATATTTAGCGGTGAATTATAATGCCAAAGAGAATATTTATGCAGCCTACGTAAGATGGGATCAAGATTTTAATGACAAATTATCGATGGTTTTGGGTTTTCGTGTAGAGAACACTCATATTGATTATACTGGAAACCGCGTTTTGGATGAAGAAGAATTGGAAAGCGAAATCAATACTACCAATACCTATACAAATGTGTTGCCAAGTCTTACTTTTCAATACAATGCAACAAAAGATTTAGTTTTAAGAGCAGCGGCTACTACAGCTTTGGCAAGGCCAAATTATTATGCTCTGGCTCCTTATGTGAACAATATTGCATCTGATATGGAAATTACAGCTGGAAATCCAGATCTTGATGTAACCTACTCATACAATTATGATTTTATGGCAGAGAATTATTTCAAGTCGGTTGGTTTAATTTCTGGAGGTGTTTTCTATAAAAAACTTCATGATTTTATATATAATTACAGCGATAGCCAATACACAACAGAAAAATTTGCTGTTGATTTTCCAATTCAGGATAATCCGATTCCAGCAGGTGAAAATTGGACATTTGTTCAGCCAAAAAATGGAGATACGGTTGATGTTTATGGTTTTGAATTTGCTTTTCAGCGTCAGCTTGATTTTTTCGAAAGCAAATTTTTGAAAGGTTTCGGAATTTATTTGAACTATACTTATACTAATTCTGAAGCCAAAGGAATAGCTGATGAAGATGGAAACGAAAGAGAAAATATTAGTCTTCCAGGAACTGCACCACACATGTTTAATGGTTCATTGTCTTGGGAAAATAAACGTTTTTCGGCTAGAGTTTCGACTAATTTCACTTCAGATTATTTAGATGAATTGGGTTCAGAAGCATACAACGACAGCTATTATGACAAACAGTTTTTTGTGGATGCAAATGCGGCTTATAAAATCACATCACACATTCGTGTTTTTGCAGAGGCAAATAACTTGACAAATCAACCGTTGCGCTATTATCAAGGTGTAGAATCACATACTAAACAGTTGGAATACTATCAAGCACGTTACAATTTGGGATTAAAGTTTGACTTTTAATAAAAAAATAATTTTGAAAAAGTGGACAGGATATTAGTATCCTGTTGCTTTTTTTATAGATGAGTATGAAAAAAATAATTTGTAGTACATTTTTAGTGGTTCTGAGTCAGTGTTTAATGGCTCAAAAATCAGAGAGTAGAGAACTGTCAGGATATCAAGATGGATATATTCTGGGTTTGCAAAAAGAGGATAAAAGTTTGAACTTTTTGCTTATGGGTGATTTTGGACGTTATGGGCAATTTTATCAAAAAGAAGTGGCAGTCCAAATGGGAAAAGCAGCAGCTACTATTGAATCTGATTTTGTAATTTCCGTGGGGGATAATTTTTATCCTAATGGAGTAAGAAGTACTAAAGACTATTCTTGGATTGCTTCTTATGAAAATATTTACACAGCGTATAGTTTACAAAATGATTGGTATGTGGCATTAGGAAATCACGACTACAGAGGAAACATTCAAGCTGAAATCGATTATTCTGATATTAGCCGTCGTTGGCACATGCCTGCAACATACTTTAAAAAAATATTTAGTTTAGAGGATGGAAGTAAAGTATTAGTTTTGGTTATGGATACAACTCCTTTTATAGATAGCTACTACAAAAAAGGAACAGATATGTATGAAAATATAATTGCACAGGATACTACAGCTCAAAAAAAATGGCTGATTCAAGAATTAGAAACAAAAGAGGAATCTATAAAATGGAAAATTGTGGTAGGACATCACCCTTTATATAGTGGCGGTAAACGAAAAGAGACTGCAGATACCAAAAATTTTGAAAATAAATTTGCAGCCATTTTCGATACTTATAAAGTAGACGCCTATTTCTGTGGCCATGAGCACGATTTACAGATAATAAAACCGAAAGGTCGATATACTACACAGTTTTTATCGGGTTCAGCTTGTGAAGTACGTCCAACAGGAAATAGAGAAGGAACCTTGTTCTCTGCGCAGTCTCCTGGATTTATGACTTTTTCATTAACTAATTCTAAGTTATTAGCCCAAGTTGTTGATGGCACCGGAGCTATAATTCATACTGCAACAATTGAAAAAAAGAAATAAGATGAAAAATAAAATTATAATTGCAGCAACTTTAGTAAGTCTTGTGCTTGCTTCTTGTGGCAATAAATTGGCGCCTATTCGTAAAGACGCGATCAAACCAATCACAGTAACAGAAGTCTTGCCTCATGATACTGATGATCCTGCCATTTGGATACATCCGACTGATGCTTCTAAAAGCATAATCATAGGAACTGATAAAGACACGGATGGTGGGCTTTATGCTTTTGATTTGAACGGTAAAATTGTTGCCAAATCAGAAGTTCTAAAAAGGCCCAACAATGTAGATATTGCTTATGGATTGGCTATTAACGGAAAAAAAATAGATGTTGCAGTAACGACTGAACGTGAAAGCAATACCATCAGAGTTTTTAGTCTACCGGATTTAAAGCCAATTGATAATGGGGGAATGCCTGTTTTTGATGGCGAATTAGAACGTGATCCGATGGGGATTGCGTTGTATACACGTGCCAGTGATCATGCGATTTTTGCAATTGTTGGTAGAAAAACGGGGCCATCCGGAACATATTTATGGCAATATGAATTGACGGATTCAGGAAATGGAATGGCTGGGGCTAATGTGGTTCGTAAATTTGGTCAGTACAGTGGTATGAAAGAAATAGAAGCCATTGCTGTTGATAATGAATTAGGGCTTGTTTATTATTGTGATGAGCAATTTGGGATTAGAAAATATGCAGCAAATCCAGCAGAAAATAATAATCAAGAGTTGGCCATTTTTGGTATAGGTGATTTTAAAGCAGACAATGAAGGAATTGCTATTTATAAAACTACAGCAACAACCGGCTATATTTTGGTTTCAAACCAACAAGCCAATACCTTTATGGTATATCCACGTGAAGGGGATAATGGAAACTCAAACAAATATCCATTACTAGCTGAAATTCCAACATCTACAGTAGAGTGTGATGGCGCTGATGTGACTTCATTAAATTTGGGAGGAGAGTTCAAAAAAGGAATGTTTGTTGCAATGAGTAATGGCATGACATTTCATTTTTACAATTGGGAAGATCTTCAGAAACGAATTGATTTAGCTAAAAAGTAAAGTTTGATATTGTCAAACAAAAAAAAGAGCTGTTCGTTATCGAACAGCTCTTTTACGTATTGAATTAAAATTAACTAAGCGATTGGAGCCCCTGCCATTATTTCGGCATTGGCAAATTCTTTAAATTTTGCAAAATTCTCTTCGAATTTATGAGCTAACTCAGTAGCTTTTTTATCGTATAATTCCTTGTCTTCCCATGTGTTTCTTGGATTTAGAATTTCACTAGGTACTTCTGGGCAAGATTGTGGAATTGCAATTCCAAATACATCATGATTGATAAACTCAACAGTATCTAATTGCCCTTTTAAAGCTGCCGTAATCATGGCGCGGGTGAATTTTAATTTCATTCGGCTTCCAGTTCCATAAGGTCCACCTGTCCATCCAGTGTTGATTAACCAAACTTTTACATTGGCATCTTTCATTTTTTTACTCAACATTTCTGCGTATTTTGTTGGGTGTAATGGCATGAAAGGCGCTCCAAAACAAGCTGAAAAGTTAGGTTGCGGTTCTGTAACACCTGCTTCTGTTCCAGCCACTTTTGCAGTATATCCAGATATAAAGTGATAAGCGGCTTGCCCAGCAGTTAGTTTGGATATAGGAGGCAAAATACCATAAGCATCGGCAGTTAAGAAAAATATGTTTTTTGGATTTTTCCCAATAGAACCAGGCTGAATGTTATCGATATGGTCAATTGGGTAGCTTACCCTTGTGTTTTGAGTGATGGAAACATCTTCAAAATCTACGTCATTAGTCCCTGCTTTGAAAACCACATTTTCAAGAATGGCTCCTTTTTTAATAGCTCTGAAAATGTCTGGTTCGTTCTCTTCAGTAAGATTGATCACTTTAGCATAACATCCTCCTTCAAAATTGAAAACAGTATTCTCGTTAGTCCATCCGTGCTCATCATCACCGATTAGTTTTCGGGCTGGATCTGCAGATAAAGTTGTTTTTCCTGTTCCAGATAAACCAAAGAATATGGCAGTATCTCCATCTTCTCCAACATTAGCACTACAGTGCATAGGTAATGTGTTTTTGAAAACAGGTAGAATAAAGTTCAATGCCGAGAATATTCCTTTTTTCATTTCTCCGGTATATCCTGTACCTCCAATTAACGCAATCTTTTTTGTAAAATCTAAGATTGCAAAATTCCCTTGACGTGTTCCATCAATGGCTGGGTCTGCAATGAATCCAGGAGCACAAATTACTGTCCACTCCGGTGTGAAATTTTCTAGTTCTTGATTAGTAAGTCTTAGAAACATGTTGTGACAAAACAAATTTGCCCAAGCGGTTTCGGTTACTACACGAACATTTAATCTGTAATTGGTATCGGCACAAACATAAGAATCTCTAACAAAAATTTCTTTGTTAGATAAGTAAGCGGTAACTTTTTTGTAAAGAGCATCAAAAGCAGTTGGTTCAAAAGGAATGTTTACTTTTCCCCACCATACTTTGTCCTCGGTAATACTATCTTTTACAATAAAACGATCCTGTGGTGAACGTCCTGTAAATTCCCCTGTATTAATTGCTAATGCTCCAGTAGAATTTTCAACTCCCTGTCCAGATTGAATGGTAATATCGTGTAACTCATTAGGGGTTAGTTGATACTGAATTTTGGCATTTTCAATTCCCAGTTCTTTTAACGAAATCGATTTCGTAAACAAAGCGTAGTTGTCCATAAAAAATAAATTTTTTTGAGTGTTGTTTATTTCACCGCAAAAGTATAATTTTTTTTAGAACCATATTAAATTTTATTTTTCTTTTTTTATTGGTTTTATTAAGTCAAAAAATAGTAGGAACCATGCAGAAATAAGAAATATCCCCCCAATTGGTGTTACGAAACCAATTATCTTGAAATCAATTGGCGTCAAAGAATTGGTCGCCAACAGATAAATGGAGCCAGAAAAAAGTACGACTCCAAAAACAGTCAAATTATAGATCGTTTTTTTTAATTTTTGACGAATTATTGTTGTTGTTCCAATAAACAATAAAAACAAAGCATGGTACATTTGATACCGTACACCGGTTTCAAAAGTAGTAAGTTGTTCGATAGTGAGTACTTTTTTTAGGGCATGTGCGCCAAAAGCACCTAAAATTATTGCTATCATTCCTAAAATGGCTGCCGTCGTAATTATTTTTTTATCCATTATTTTTGTTTTATAAAAGGCAAAAGTATTTCTAATATTTTTAAACTGAAAGTGTTTTGTATGCAATGATAAAAGTAGTTTTTTAGTAACTCAAAACATAGGTATTTGAACTTTTTTCTTCATATTCGAAAATGGCAAATTGATTTTAATTGTAAATGTTTTTCAAAAATCATTTGTTATAAATACAACAATATTGTATGTTTGTGTTATATTTTTAAAAAAGTCAAAATGTAGTCTGTTTTAAATAGGGATAAATATATCCTGTTTAACAAGAAGAATATATTGAAATGTATAATGTTACGTTTTTAAAATAAAATAAGTCATGAGAACAATTCTTATTATTGGGGCAGGAAGATCTGCTTCTTCGTTGATACAATACCTTTTGAAAAAATCGGTATCCGAAGAATTGCATCTTATTATAGGTGATTTGTCTTTGGATTTAGCTCAAAAAAAGACAAACAACCATCCAAATGCAACTCCTATCGCTTTAGATATATTTGATGAAAATCAAAGAAAAAATGCGATTCAAAAAGCTGACATTGTAATATCCATGTTGCCGGCTCACCTTCATATTGAAGTGGCAAGAGATTGTATCGTTTATAAAAAACATCTTGTGACGGCTTCCTATATAAGTGATGCGATGCAAGAGTTGGATGAGGCAGCTAAAGCAAACAATCTAATTTTCATGAACGAAATTGGACTTGATCCAGGAATCGACCACATGAGTGCCATGAAAGTGATTGACGAGATTAGGGAACAAGGAGGTAAAATGCTTTTGTTTGAATCTTTTTGCGGAGGTCTTGTAGCTCCAGAATCTGACAATAATTTATGGAATTATAAATTTACTTGGGCGCCAAGGAATGTGGTGCTTGCTGGACAAGGAGGAGCTGCCAAGTTTATTCAAGAAGGCGCTTATAAATATATCCCGTATGTGAATTTGTTTCGAAGAACCGAATTTTTGGAGGTTGAAGGTTATGGTAAATTTGAAGCCTATTCGAATAGAGATTCACTTAAGTATAGAAGTGTTTACGGTCTTGACGATGTGCTTACTTTATATAGAGGTACAATTCGTAGAGTTGGTTTTTCTAAAGCTTGGAATATGTTTGTGCAACTAGGCATGACAGACGATAGCTATATTATGGAAAACTCTGAAAACATGAGTTACCGTCAATTTGTAAATTCCTTCCTTCCTTATCACCCAACAGATTCAGTTGAAATAAAAATGCGTTTGATTCTGAAAATTGATCAAGACGATATCATGTGGGATAAATTATTGGAATTGGATTTGTTCAATCGAAATAAGAAAGTAGGATTGAAAAATGCCACACCAGCACAAATTCTTGAAAAAATACTTACTGATAGTTGGACTTTAGGACCAGATGATAAGGATATGATTGTGATGTATCATAAATTTGGATATGTCCTTAATGGTGAAGAAAAGCAAATAGATTCCAAAATGGTTTGTATAGGTGAAGATCAAACGTATACCGCGATGGCGAAAACAGTAGGATTGCCAGTTGCAATGGCTACTTTGTTAATCTTGAATGGTAAGATCACAACTCCAGGAGTACAACTTCCTATTCGCAAAGAAGTGTACCTTCCGATTTTGAATGAGTTAGAAGAATACGGAGTTGTTTTTAATGAGCAAGCGATGCCTTATATAGGTTATAATCCTGATAAAGTTTTTAGTTAAGGTTTTTTTTAATTTTAGATTTTTTTTAAATTTTTTTTAGACAAATCCGCTTCGAAAGAAGCGGATTTATTGTTTTAAGTACTATTTTGAAGGTTCTATTTGAATAGGTAAACTATATTTTACTCTTACTATTTCATTGTTTTCTTTTCCTGGAATCCATTTTGGAGATAGTTTTAATACTCGAATGACTTCATCGGCAGCTCCAAAACCAAGATCTTTTAGTATTACAAATTCCGATAGGCTTCCATCTTTTTCGACCATAAAAGTTAAAACCACTTTTCCGCTGCCTTTTAATTCGGTTGGAATTTTAAAATTAGTGCCAATGAATTTGTAAAAAGCAAGCATTCCTCCTGGAAATTCTGGTTGTTTAACCTCAGGAATAGTCTTGGCTACATTTGAAACTTTATTTTGTTGCTTTGTTGTTTCTTGTGCATTCGTTTCTGCACTAAAAGTAAATAATAATAGGCTAAAAATGCAACCGACGCCTACAGTCTTGATTATGATTCTTATTTTGGATTCTCTTTTCGTCATCATAATTAATCGTTTCTTGGTAATTAAATAATTGATGGAACTTGCCAAAGAAATTTTTTGTTGGGTTGAGCCAATGTTTAGCAACATTTTTTGGTATTGAGAAATGGAGTTGAATTTGGTATTCACAGTTTCATCAGCTAGAAACTCATGATTTAGTTTAATTGCACGCTTGTACATTACTATTAGCGGATTAAACCAAAATAGAATTTGTAAAAATTCAATAAAGATAATGTCGTAAGAATGCTTTTGTTGAAGATGTGCCGTTTCATGGGCAATTAATTCTGGAGCTATAGTATTGTTATTAAAATCCTGTTTATTGACATAAATTGTATTTAAAAAAGAATGAGGTACCGTTGGTTCCTGAATTAAAACAACCTTGCTTCCATTGATTATTTTTTTCTCGTTCTTTTTGTTTTTTTTATTGAAGGAATATAAATTTAGGAAAAACCGAATGCTAAGTAGTAATGCTATAAATATATAAATGGATGTAATAATATAAATCGCCATTTGATTTTCGGAAATGCTTCTTAAACTTACATTGCTTTTTTGAAGTATAATTTCGTTCAGTTCAAAGTGGTTTACAGCATTTGAATTTTTTGTTTTAAACGAAAAAAGATGCATTGGAATTATTAAACCAAAAATTAAGCAACCAATTAGATAAATTCGATTGAACTGATGCATTTTCTCATTCTCTAAAAAGAGTTTATATACTGCAATTAGAATAAATAGGAGTACGCTAGATTTTAAAATATAGTCTATCATTTGTTCTTTTTTTGAATTTCACTGTCTATTATTTTTTTGAGTTCTTCTAATTCCGATGCCGATAAATTTGTTTCCGTGGTGAAGAAAGAAGCAAATTGCGAAGCCGAATTGTTGAAGAAGTTGCTAATCAATCCGTTTACATGTTTCGAGAAATAATCGGTTTTTTTGACCAAAGGATAATATTCCCGTGAGTTTCCAAATTCGTTGTAAGCAACAAATTTCTTGTCAATCATTCTTTTTAGTAAAGTGGCAACTGTTGTCGTGGCCGGTTTGGGGTCAGGGTAAGCTTCGAGTAAGTCTTTCATAAAGGCTTTTTCGAGTTGCCAGAGATGTTCCATTAATTGCTCTTCTGAGTTGGATAGTTGCATGTTTTATTTTTTTAGTTCTGTTCTTGTGAGTTGTTCTGTTTTAATTTCCGAAATAAATTCTCCATTTTCATATTTCTTGGTAGAAATCAGGTTTTCATTTTCGTCGAAGTATTTCCAATAGTCATAATAAAACCAATGCATTTGAGTCCCAGTTACAACTAATTTAGTTTTTCCTTTGGATTGAACTTTTCCATTTGCATAGTAAAAAGTAGTGATGCATTTATTTTTTCGGTAAACTTCTTTTTTGCTAATTCTATTGTTGGTATAATAATGCCATTTCTTTGCAGGATCGCCATTTTTATATTTTCCAACTGATTTATATTTTGTGCTGTCAATTGAGTATTCTTCTATCCAAAGCCCAATTTTTTTCTTATTTTCTTTTTGGTTTATAGGAGCAGTTTTGCATCCAATAAAACTTAATGTTAGGCACAAAGCGATGAATATGTTTTTCATAAATTGGTTTTGCTCTACGAAAATAGAGTTAGCTCTACAAATGTAGAGTAAAAATTAATACAGCCTAATTTTTTGAATCTTTTTTTACGCGAATGTTTCTTACAGGTAAAATATAATTGCTAAAATATCAATGTATTATGAAAACCAAAAGCCCTAGCCCTGATGGAAACGGCATCCTGTTGTCCCGGGGTTCGGGACAAAAGATATAGTGTACAGCTGGAAATAGCTCTTCAAAAAAAGCAGAATCACTTCGAAAAAGGCATAAAAAAATCCGCTCAGATGAACGGATTTAGATATTGTTTGGCTTTTTTTATTTGCTCAACTCTACAAAATATTTGTAAAACAACGGAATGGTTTCAATCCCTTTCAGATAATTGAAAATTCCAAAATGTTCATTTGGCGAGTGAATAGCATCACTGTCAAGACCAAAGCCCATAAGTATTGTTTTGCTTTTTAGCTCTTTTTCGAATAAAGCAACAATAGGAATACTTCCTCCTGAACGTACTGGAATTGCGGGAACACCAAAGGTTTCTGTGTAAGCCATATTAGCCGCTTTGTAGCCAATACTATCTATAGGAGTCACATAACCCTGACCACCATGATGAGGAGTAATTTTTACAGTAACGCCTGCCGGAGCAATGTTGGTGAAATGTTTTGTGAACAAGTCCGTGATGACTTCCCAATCTTGGTTGGGTACTAAACGCATAGAGATTTTGGCGAAAGCTTGGCTTGCAATAACCGTTTTTGCACCTTCCCCAGTATAACCTCCCCAAATTCCGTTGACATCCAGCGTAGGGCGAATGGAGTTACGCTCATTGGTTACGTATCCTTTTTCACCATATATATCATTCAAGTTTAGTGCTTTCTTGTAATTGTCAAGATTAAAAGGAGCTTTGGCCATTTCGGCTCTTTCCTCTAGAGATAATTCTTGAACATTGTCGTAGAACCCAGGAATAGTAATGTGATTGTTTTCGTCATGCAAAGATGCAATCATTTTTGCCAAAACATTAATAGGATTGGCAACTGCTCCGCCGTATAATCCAGAATGCAAATCACGATTTGGTCCCGTAACTTCCACTTCAACATAACTTAAACCACGAAGACCAGTGGTGATAGAAGGTTGCTGATTTGAAATCATTCCGGTATCCGAAATCAAAATCACATCATTTTTTAGTTTTTCGGTATTGTTCTCTACAAAGGTTTTTAGGTTTACACTACCTACTTCTTCTTCACCTTCAATCATGAATTTCACATTACAAGGCAAAGTGTTGCTTTGAATCATGTATTCAAAAGCCTTTACGTGCATATACATCTGACCTTTGTCATCACAAGAACCTCTTGCAAAAATAGCACCTTCGGGGTGGATTTCAGTTTTCTTGATAACAGGTTCAAACGGGGGAGAAGTCCATAATTCTAATGGGTCTGCAGGTTGAACATCATAATGACCGTAAACTAAAACGGTAGGTAATTTTGGATCGATTGTTTTTTCTCCGTAAACGATAGGGTAGCCTGCAGTTTCGCAAATTTCCACAAAATCGCATCCAGCTTTTACCAAACTTTCTTTAACAGCTTCTGCAGTTTTAAGAACATCTTTAGAAAAAGCGGTGTCAGCACTTACGGATGGAATTTTTAACAATTCAACTAACTCGTTGATAAAGCGATCTTTGTGTTTTGTAACGTATAATTTTATATCTTCCATTGAATCAAATTTTTTTGAGGATCAAAAATACATAAAACAGAATTAATATTTTTTTAAAAAAATCCTTTGAAAACTCGAAGATATGATTATCTTTGCACCCACAATTACGCGGATATGGTGAAATTGGTAGACATGCCAGACTTAGGATCTGGTGCCGCAAGGCGTGTAGGTTCGAGTCCTATTATCCGCACCAAAAGCTTCTCATCTCGAGAAGCTTTTTTGTTTTAATCCCTTTCGTAATTAATCCCTTCTTACCTTAGTATAAAGATTCAGAATACTATCATTTGTTTATATCTGCAATTTTTGATTTCTGATTTTTGTTTCAAAATGAAATAATTAAGAGCGACATGAAAGACATTGCCAAGCGTTTTCTTGAAAATCCGTTATTGTCTCCTCCAGATATTTTGCCGAGTCGCGAAGGCTTGCAAATATCTTGTCTTCTCAATCCAGGAGTATTCCGGTTTGATGGTAAAACATGGATGATTGTTCGTGTAGCCGAAAGACCAGCGCAAAAAGAGAACGCAATTTCATTTCCAATTCTAATCGAGGCAGGAATCGAAATCATAGAAATCCCATTAAATGATCCCGAATTAGATGCTAAAGATGCAAGAGTTATCAAATATAAAGGAGTTAATTATTTAACAACAT
>DATEOV010000685.1:0-4054 GCA_035273645.1 Flavobacterium sp.
AATCTTCAATGCTACTTAATAAACATTCCTTCACTACTCTTTCATCAATTTCAGCACTTTCTCAAAATCCTCGTTCTGAATTCCTGCTTTTTTGAAAATCAGAATATCTTGTTCTGTTTTTTGAGTCCAACTTAAGCTATCGGTTACGTTTTGATTTTGGTATTTTTTGTAGATTTTTTTGGCCTCTTTGTAATTATCATTTAGCAAATACGCATGAGCTAAATTTAATTGAAGCAACAGCTCCGTACCATCAATTTTTTCACCGTCCTTCAAGTATTTTAAAGCTTTTCCGTATTGTTTGGTCAAAAGATAACTGCTTCCAATTGCGTTATAATCCAGAACTGTAGCTTTACCATCATTTATAATTACCCCTAATTTCTCAATTGCATTACCATATTTGCCCTTTTTTATCAAAAGTGATGCTTCTTTACGCAAATCGGCATAAACTGCACTAGAAGTGCTCGTTTCACCAAAACAATTATCTCCAGCATCTTTAAAAACTTTTGAACGCTCTACCAACAATAGTTTTTGAAATTCTTGGTATTTGTACTTGGTTTGAATTTTGTCCAATACGCAAACGCAAAAATTATCCGAATTGGTCATTTTTTGTGCCAAATTGGAGGTTTTACATTGATCTATAATAGTTTTTCTGTTATCCAGGTTCCATCCTCTATTTAATTTTTTATCTACCCAAGGCACAACTTCCAAAACTATTTTTTGTTTCATGATCCAATTCTTGCTTTCAAAACCAAACCATAAAGCAGTTGAATTTCCGCTTATACAGCTTGATTTGTCAACAGAAAGACGTTTAGCATCTTTGCTCACAGGTTCATCCTGAATCAAACAAGATTCGAGTGTTTTACCTGAATCTTTATACTCTGTTGCCAATTTATCGGTAGAAAAAATAGCATAGGTACATTTATCGTCACCAGATATTTTTGACAAGACAAAAACTGCTCCAGCAGAACCCTGACTGATTCCAGTTGGATCCGGAATTGATTTTAAGACAGAAACCAAACTGCTTGCCAGTTGCTGATTTTCGTCCAAAAGAGTGATTCTATATACGATTTCGGTAGTTCCGAGCGGTAAATCCTCGGTTTTGATGATAATTCGATCTCTTGCCGAAACACTTATTTCTTTGGTCGTGGATCTGTCTTTATCCCAATAACCGTCTTGTTGCGAGAAAGCATTGATGGTGAATTGAAATGCAATAAATAATAGAAAACATTTTTTCTTCATTATGAAAATATTGGTCTTTCTTTAAAATAAAAGATATTAAATAAAGGAATGTCCTAGCCCTGATAGAAGCGAAAATCCTTGTGAGCCGGCGTTCGGCTTACAAGATTGTAGCGGATAGCAGGAAATAGCTCCTAATTATAATTCAATAAAACTGCCTATTTCAAGTAACATCAAGTCTTTTCCTTTGTCAAAGAATTTCTTGATGGCTTCTTCGTGATTGATTTCGATATACCCGAATGTATCGTAATGATAACCCAGAATCTTATCGCATTCGATAAAATCGGAAGCAATTATGGCATCATCCACATCCATTGTGAAATTGTCGCCAATAGGTAAAATAGCCAAATCGAGCTTGGTTCGCATCGGAATGAGCTTCATATCCATTGTAAGTGCAGTATCGCCAGCAATATAGATGTTTTTGTGTTCGCCCTCGATTACAAAACCACCAGGATTTCCACCATAGCTTCCGTCCGGAAAGGAACTCGAGTGAATGGCGTTTACATATTTTAATTTCCCAAAATCAAAATTCCAGCTTCCACCGTGATTCATAGGATGTGATTGAAACCCTTTTTTACCATAATATCCTGCGATTTCAGCATTGGAAACAATCACTGCATTGGTACGTTTAGCAATGGCTTCAACATCCAGAATATGATCTCCATGAGCATGAGTCAATAAGATAAAATCAGCCTTTAGAGTGTTGATATCAATATGCGCGGCTTTTGGATTTGCCGAAATATAAGGATCCACAAGTATATGATTGCCGCCAACTTCTATTCCCAAAGAAGCGTGGCCGTAGAATGTTATTTTCATTTTAGTATATGTTTAAAATTAAAAATCCAGAAATATAAAAGGAATTACCTTCCTCCTAAGAAAACATTCACAATAATATCAGATATTAATGAAATCATACACAAAGACAGTAATATTGAAAGCAAAAAGGTGCTCAATGCCACTTTCTTTAATTCAGGATCAAGCAATTTTGGATCTTGGTTTTTAGATACCGTGATTAAATGCTTTGTTAACGGAATATATGCTAATAAAAACAAGTATTGATCGAAACGAAAATCACTCAATAAGGAAAAAACAAGTACTGATACCATTGCAGAAACTATCAGAAAGTAATGGTATTTTTTGGCGGCTTCGGCTCCCATTTTTACTACCATAGTATTCTTTCCTGATTTGGCATCCGAAGCTTGATCACGCATATTGTTTAAATTCAAAACTCCTACACTCAATAATCCGATTGCCATAGCTGGCAAAATAAGTATCAAATCTAATTGTTTTGAATATAAGAAATTAACCCCTAAAGTGCTTACTAATCCGAAAAAGACAAAGACAAAAATATCGCCATATCCACTATATCCGTATGCTGAAGTCCCTACTGTATAACGAATCGCAGAAGCTATGGCCAAGATTCCCAAGACTAAATAAAACAAGGAATAAACAAGATTGGTCTCTCCAAAAGCAACGTAAATCAAGAATATCGCAGAAGCCAAAGTTAGCATTGAAGTAATCACCAACGCTTTTTTCATTGCTTGTGGTGTTATCACGCCGCTTTGAATAGCACGTTTTGGCCCTACTCTATCTTCATTATCGGTTCCTTTGACTCCATCTCCATAATCATTGGCAAAATTAGAAAGTACTTGTAACCCTAAAGTTGTCAATAAGGCAAAAGCAAATATTTCCCAATTGAAAACTTCTGTTGGTGTAAGCACATTCTCTGTAGGGTTTGCCAAAGCATACATACTTCCTACTATAATTCCAGAAACTGATAATGGTAATGTTCTTAATCTTGCTGCTTCAATCCAGTGTTTCATATTTTTTGTTTAAATTTTAAAGTCTCATATTTTCAGGCTTCAAACATGAAACCTGAAACTTAAAACTATTTTTTTACATCCAATTACTATCGGAAGTTTCCATTTCGTACAACCAAAGATTGACATATTGTTTTATAGCTGTAAAATTACCCAATTGAAAACTAATATTCCCTCCAGCAGTATGCAAAGTTAATGATCCAATATTGATTTTTTTATGCCAAAATAGTTGAGAAGTTGTAATTGCCTGAATTTTACTTGGTAAAATAATTTTGTTCGTAACATCCCAAGCTCCACTCTGCATGATTATGAAGTCATTGTTTATGTACAGTCGGTTGTTTTTGAATATATAAAATTGAATAATTCCTACAAAAATAGCATACAACAATGCCAAATAATCGCTCATGGGCAATTGTTCCATTATCAAATCTCTAATAAAATAGAAACCTAATAATGGCAATCCAATTGTTAGAAAAACAGAAAATCCGAGTTTTCTAAAATTAGGCTTTAGCATTACTCCCTTTTCAGGAATTTTTTGAAATAACAGTTTCAGAATAGCCTCTTTTTCTGGTTCGTTACAACCTGGAATTTCAATAAGCTCTTTATTGCCTTCCTGTTCTCCGCCAGTTGCTTGTTTTATCTTTAGCTGTAAAACATTCATTTTCTTTTGGAAAAAATTCTGGGTAATACTCGTAATTTGAACTTTCTCTGGCTTAATAATGGTACTTTTAGTATTCAACAAACCATAAGACAGTAACAAAGAGCCTTTTTGTCTCGCAATTTTATAATCAAAATAAGTAAAAATAGTCCTGACTAGATTAATTACAATTACAGTCGAAAAGAAAACGATAAATAATATTAAAAATGCAGTTGCAATCTGACTCCTGTCCACATAATCCTCAATATTTTGATCATCTAAAACATCTCTTCCTGTAATTTGTTTGATATGATCATAAAGTGAGATAAAAAAAGCCAACAAGACAAAAAAACTTTTTACA
>DATEOV010000686.1:0-2565 GCA_035273645.1 Flavobacterium sp.
ATAATCACAATGAAATGGAGGTTCTATATACAATCGTTTATGTGAATTCGGCATTAACTCCCGAAGAATTGCACGTGATCTCCCATTCATCAAATATTCGGTAACATTCAATTTATGCAATAATTTTTTTGCTCTGGTACGTTCTTCGGTAAGTTGTTTGTCATTGGCAAAATAAACTTCGCCCAAAAGCATTTTTTCTTTTTCGGTCATTCTTCTAAATTATTTTTCAAATTGTAAAGCATTCTTGGTATCCAAGTGTCTGTACTTTTTATAATCCTTATATTCATTCATGATAAGCTGTGCTTTAAAAAAACAAAGTGTCGATTCCGCACCTTGATTGATATTAACACTTTTTTCTTCAAGTCCGTCATAGGACGCTCCATTTACCGGATTGTAAATAATCTGATTTAAATGATTATTCCCCAAAAACCATGAAAATGCCAGATTCAGTTGGTTTCTGTATTTCACATTTCCGGTTACCTGATAAAACAAATGCAAGGTAATAATTGTTGTCGCTACTTCAATAGGCTGTTCGCCGTAAGTGCTTTTTTTCTCGCCTTTAACAAACCACCCTCTATTTGAAATCACGCTTAATTCTCCTTTCATAAAATAATGCGACAAAAGGAAATCGAAAGTAGTCAAAGCTATTTTTTTATATTTTAAATCCCCAGTCGCCAAAAAACTAAAAAGCATCGCCTCGGGAAGCACATTATTGGCATAGGTCATATAATCTTCATACCAACACCAATCATCATCAGAATTAATGTGATAGTGATTCAATAATTTGTCGGCAAGTTGAGCTATAGCTGTTTTAATTTTATCCTCTTTATTAGCTTGGTAGTAATAATAAAGTCCCTTGATTGTATAAGCAATCGCTCTGGGAGAAATGACTTCATCGATATGCAAAACGGCTTTGTCCCAAGTTTTTTGTGCTTGTTGAACTAAATCTAATGGAAGTTTTTTTTGATGGGATAACAAAAAACCTAAACTCCACAATGCCCTTCCGTTGCAATCCTCAAGATTCACCAACTCATTCTGTTTTGTCAATTGACTGTTAATGTCTTTGTAATTATCAAATCGGCCATCTTCCCGTTGTATTTCGGTAATAAAATTCAAATAGATTGTTGCCAAATCCAAGGCAATAGGATCCGAACTCGTATCATAATACATTATCATATCAATCAATGCACGAGCATTATCATCCAAAGTGTAACCTGATGACAAGTCTGGCTGGCTAAAATTTGAAAACTGTAGAATCCCATAATCAGTTGTCAATTCTTTGATGTGATCCAACTTTATAGGAGGAAAGTTAAATCTTAATTTCTCCTTGCTTTCTGTTACTTTAGCGAAAAGGAAGCCATATTTCAGGGCAATATTTTCCCAAGTGGTTTCATGAGTCAAAGCATAGCCATTACGGCCCATTTCCAATCTTTTTTCTTTATTTTCAACCAATTGCAATATGGCGCTTTGAAATTCTTCCGAATCATCAAACCCATTCAACAATATTCCTATCCCTAGATTCAAAACCTCAGTTGCGTGGGCAATTGGAGTTGAAATAATTGCACAACCACAACTCATCGCGTACGCAAAAGTACCGCTCACGGCTTGATTGGGGTCTTTGGAAGCAAACAAATAAATGTCTGATAAAATTAAATAATTAAGCAGTTGTTTTAATTCCAGAAATTCATTGATAAAGAAAACATTGTTCTCAATTTTCAGCTTTTTGGCTGTTTCAATGAGCATAGTACGGTATTTCTCTCCTTCTTTTTTTAAGACTTCAGGATGCGTTTTTCCTATTACCAAATAAACAACTTCTGGATGTTTGGCAACAATCTCGGGCAGGGCATATAAAACGGTTTCAATGTTTTTATTATCACTTATTAAACCAAATGTTGACAAAACTATTTTACCGGAATATTTATATTCGCTTTTTAGTTTTTCTTTTTGATCCCAAAGCACCATATGAGTACCATGAGGGATTATCCTTAATTTCAACTCAGGACAATCATAGTCCCTTATCAAAATTTCTTGGGATCTTTGGGTCAGTGCCACAATTTTGTTGGACAAATCAATGATCGCCTTAACTATTTTTTTTAATTTATCGTTTGGTCCCGGCAATACCGTATGAAAAACCGTAGCTATGGGTTTGTTAATGGCTAATAAAAAGGAAAGTAGATAATTCCCGTAATCGCCTTCAAAAAGACCAAATTCATGTTCAATACAAACCATTCCAATATCCTCGCGATTGTTTATTTTTTCAGCTATAATGCGGTATTCTTCAATCGAAGAAACTGTCAGTGCATAATGTACATCAAGACTATATTCAAATTGATTTTCTTCTTTTTGCAAAGCACATACCTCTATAGGCAGTGAATCCCCAAAGACTAACCTAACGGAATTAACTACATCACTCGAAAAAGTTGCCAATCCACATTGTCTCGGTGGATAAGAACTCATCAACAGTATGGTTTTGCTTTTTTTGGCTTTCACTTGTACTTATTTCTATTTTCATCGGTGTTTGCAACTCACATTTAAAATTTGATTCATTTTATTAGTAATTACTTT